>NZ_JBQJIM010000043.1:0-63936 GCF_052078295.1 Crossiella sp. CA198 | reverse complement strand
GCACCCGCTGACCACCTTCGCCACAGGAGTACCTCATGTCGAACTGGACCATCCACATCGAAGCCACCCGCTCCTGGTGGAACGGCAGCTCCACCACGTTGTGCGGGCTGACCATCACCAAGGTCGAGACCTCCGGCTGGTTCCTGTCGGTGACCTGCCCGGCCTGCAAGGCCGCCAAGAAGGCCAACCGCAAGGGCGGCCGGAAGTGAACACCGCCCCTGTCTTCTTCCAGCTCATCAAGGGGACGTGACACCTCGTGTGCCGCACCGGAGGCCGCCGCTGCAACGGCAGCAAGGTCAGCGACCGCGCCCGCACCGCCGCCCGCCAGCAACGATCCCGGGCCCGCAAGGCCCTCGCTGCTGCCCAGGCCGCAGGGGACCGGGTCGGGATTGAGCAGGCCACCGCCCGTCTGAATCAGGCCCACGCCGCTCTCACCACAGGCCAGCCACCACAGGAGACCACCATGACCGACCGCGCCCAGCCCGCACCACAGCCTGGCCAGAAGCCCGTAAGCCCTGTCCAGGTAGGGGACGACCACGGTCGGGCCGAACGAAGTACTCGTAGTCGGCAACCGGGGCCCAGTGGACATCTCCCACACCGCCCCGCGTGCCGCCACCGTCGGCAACCAGGAACGGGCTGCCCAGCGGGAGGAGCGCCGGAGTCAGCGCGAAGCCGAACGCGCCGCTCGCCGCGCCGAACGCGCCCAGCGCCCCAGCGTCAGCAAGAGCGCGGAGGCAGAGATGGTCACCGTCACTGATGCCAACGGCAAGCGCTGGTTCCGGATGGACCCCAACACCGTCACCGGGCAGATCTGGGTCGGCAACCGCCGCGTCCAGTGACCACCGTCCAGAAAGGAGCGACCGCCATGACCAACCACCCCACAACGCTGCTCGCCGCCGCACTGGCCGCGGCTGCCCGTGGCTGGCCGGTCTTCCCCCTGGCCAGGCGCAGCAAGAAGCCCGCGCTGCACTCCACACAGGACTGCCCGCGCACCGGGCGGTGCGCCAACGGCCACCTCGGGTGGGAACAGCGCGCCACCACCGAGGCTGACCGCATCCGCGCCTGCTGGGTAGCGGGGGAGTGGAACGTCGGGCTGGCTACCGGGGCGGCCGGACTGCTCGTGGTCGACCTGGACGTGCCCAAGTCACCCGGCGAAGACCTTCCGGACGGCTGGAACCGCAGGGGGATTCGCGATGGGCAGGACGTGTTCACCCTGGTCTGCGAACAGGCCGGAGAGCCGGTGCCGTGGGACACCTGGACCGTGGCCACCCCCTCCGGTGGGCTGCACCTGTACTTCCGGATGCCGGCAGGGGTGCGGCTGGGCAACACCCAGGGCAAGCGCGGCGCTGGGCTCGGCCCCATGGTCGACACCCGCGGCGTCGGCGGCTATGTCCTGGCCCCGGGATCGGTCACCGCGAACGGGCTCTACAAGGTGGTCTCGGACAGCCCCGTGGCGGAGTTGCCAGGGTGGTTGGTCCAGGCCCTGACTCCCAAGCCGCCACCGGCCGTTTCAGCGACCGCTCAAATCGCCGGTGAGCGCATGCCCGCCTACGTCGAAGCCGCCGTGCGCGGGGAGTGCGCCAAGGTCCGAGCGGCCCAGCGCAGGGAGCATCAGAACACCCTGTACTGCGCTGGGGTCGCACTCGGGCAGCTCGTTGGCTCCGGGGATCTCCCCGCGGCTACAGCCGAATCTGCCCTGCTTGCCGCCGCAGGCCACATCATCGGCGGCCAGTGCGGGTGCACCACCGCGATGGTGATCCGCAACGTCCAGAACGGCCTACGGGATGGCCAGCAGCGCCCGCGCGTCCGGCGCACCCCGGCCCCGGCGCCCACCGGCGAGCTGTTCGCCGCGCCGGATCGGGGTGCGGCATGACCACGCGCATCCTCATCACCGGAAGCCGGGACTGGACCGACGTCCGCACACTCCGGCTGGCTCTGACCAAGGCCCGCCGCCGATTCCCCGGCGCGGTGCTGGTCCACGGCGCATGCCGCGGGGCGGACCTGATGGCCGCACACCAGTGGTGCACCTGGGGACTGGCCACCGAGGCCCACCCCGCCGACTGGCACGGCCGCGGCCCGGCCGCCGGACCGATCCGAAACCGGCACATGGTCAGCCTGGGCGCGGACCTCTGCATCGCGTTCCTGCTGCCCGCCTCCCAGGGATCGGTGGGCTGCGCTGCGCTGGCCGAGTCTGCCGGCATTCCCACCATCCGCATCCACGGGGAGCGTGCACGATGACACCCAACCTGGCCGCGGCCGAGGTCGATCCCTTCCCGGATGCCTGGACCGCCGACAAGCTGATGGCCACCGAGTTTCCGGACCCGAAGTGGGCCGTGCCCGGGGTGCTCTGTGAAGGCGTCAGCCTGCTGGCCGGGCCGCCCAAGGTCGGCAAGTCCTGGATGTCCCTCGGCCTGGGCCTGTCTATCGCCTCCGGTGCCCGCGCGCTGGGGTCGATCGACATTGACCCCGGCCCGGTGCTCTACCTCGCATTGGAGGACACCGCCCGGCGGCTCAAGACCCGCATGGGCAAGATGCTCGGTGACACTCCGGCACCGGCCGCGCTCACCCTGGCCACTACCTGCCCGCCGTTGCCCCAGGGCGGTGACACCGCAATCGCGCGGTGGTTGGATCGCAACCCCAAGGCGCGCCTGGTGGTCATCGATGTGTTCGCCAAGGTTCGTGGAGCCGAGCCAGGCAACATGCAGCAGTACGACGCCGACTACCTCGCGGTCGGCCGCGCCAAGCGGGTTGCCGACCACTACGGCATCGCCGTTGTGCTGGTGCACCACGTCCGCAAGGCCGCCAGCGAGGACTTCCTCACCACCGTGTCCGGCACCAACGGAATTGCCGGGGCGGCTGACGCGGTGCTGGTGCTGGAGCGGGCCCGCAACAACGCCGATGGCGTCCTGCACGTAACCGGCCGCGACGTCGAAGAAGCCGACTACGCCTTGGCGTTCAACCCCAGTAACGGCGCATGGTCCATGTTGGACGGTCCCGCGATTGACCACACCTTGGGCGACACCCGTTCAGCGATCCTGCGCTACCTGCGGGAGAACCCGGGAAAGCAGCCGAAGGAGATCGCGGCCGCAGTCGACGCCGCGTACGACACGGTGCGCCGGACCTGCGCCCGGATGTGCGAGGCCGACCAGCTCACCCGAGACGCCACCGGCCGGTACTTCGTCCCACTGGCCGCTGGGGGTACGCGATGAACGGGGGTGCTGTCCCACCTGTCCCACCTGTCCCGGCAGGGGTATTGAGCAGCGGAAACGGCCGGGACAGGCAGGTGTCGGCCCTGTCCCGGCCGGATCGACCAGCACGGAAGGTGCAGTGATGGCAGCAGGACTCCGGCCGAGGTCTGGTGTGGCGGGGAAGGTGCTGTACCGGGTTGATGAGGCCATCACGGTGCTCGGGTTGGGCAGAACCGCCCTGTACGAACTGATCCGGTCTGGTCGGCTCAAGTCGGTGCAGGAAGGACGGACGCGGCTGATTCCGGCACGCGCCATCGAAGAGTACGTCGCGCTGCTGGAACGAGAATCGGGGGTGTCCTATGGCAAAACGGCGTAGCCGTGGGGATGGTGGCCTGTACTACGACAAGGCCCGAAAGCGCTGGATCGCTGAGGTGACGATCGGATGGACACCCGCAGGGAAGAGAAAGACCAAGAAGGCCAGCGGCAAGAACAAGACCGAGGCTAAGAACAAGCTCGATGAGATGGTGCGCGATCTCCAGGACGGGGTTCCCGCTCCAGACGCCAAGCTGACCGTGCAGGGGATCATCGAAGACTGGTTGAAGTACGGGTTGGTCAAACAGGCAGACGCGACGGTGAGCAAGCTGCGGATTCTCGCCAAGAAGCATCTGTACCCGACGATTGGGCGGCGGCCAGGGATGGACCTCACTGCGGATGAGGTCGACGAACTGTTGGCAGACAAGGCGAAAGTGCTCAGTACACGCACCTTGGAGGATCTTCGGGCCATCCTGGTGCGCTCGTTCAACCGGGCCCGCAAGCGAGACAAGGTAAAGCGGAATGTCGCCCTGCTGTGCGAAGTGCCGACCGGACGCCCAGGACGGCCGTCGAAGGCGCTGAATTACACCCAAGCCGCGGCCCTGCTTGATGTCGCCGAACGAGACAACTCCACCATCGGCAACTACATCGTGACGTCGCTGGTGACCGGTGCGCGGACTGAAGAAGCCCGTCCGCTGATCTGGCCTGACGTCGATCTCAGGGGCAAACCCGAAGCCAAGCCGGAACCGAAGCCACCAACCATCAACGTGTGGCGGTCGGTGCGGGCGGGAGGAGACACGAAGACCAAGAGATCGCGCCGGACCCTGGCCCTGCCTCAACGGGGAGTGCGGGCGTTGGAGTCCCAGCAGAGGATTCAGCAGGTACAGAAGGAAAGAGCCGGGAGCAGGTGGCGGGAAGCCGGGATCGTCTTCGCCTCCGAGGTCGGAACGGAACTCGACGCCCACAACGTTCGCCGTGGCTTCCGGCGGATCCTCAAGGCGGCTGGGCTGGACCCGTTGGTCTGGACACCGCGGGAACTGCGGCACAGCTTCGTCTCGCTCTTGTCCGACAACGGGCTGACGCTGGAACGGATCGCGCTGCTGGTCGGTCACTCCGGAACGGCGGTCACGGAACGGGTCTACCGGCACCAGCTCCGCCCGGTGGTCCGGTACGGGGCGGAGGCCATGGACGACATCTTCCCGACCTCAGCGGCATAGCTGCCCCGGCCTGAACCGGCGGGCTGACCCGGCGTAGCGACTGATCAGACCCGTAGTCACTCAGTTAGTCACTCGAAAATGAATCAGGGCCCATCCACTGCACAGTGGATGGGCCCTGACCAGGTGGGCGATACTGGGATCGAACCAGTGACCCCTTCGGTGTGAACGAAGTGCTCTCCCGCTGAGCTAATCGCCCGGGTCTACCCGCCCTGCCTTCCGGCCGGGCAGGAAGAACATTACACGATCCACTCGCTAGCGCGAAAACGGGGTCCGCAGCCAGGGGAGGTCCAGGTCAAACCAGCCGGCGATCATGCCGAAGACGTTGAGCAGCCACAGGGTGAGCAGGACGATGAGGCCGGTGGCGGCCAGGACGCCCCAGCGGAGGGCCCAGTGCTGGCGGCGCAGCCAGTGGGTCCAGGCGTCGTACTTGGACTTGGCGAAGGCGAGGGCCTTGCCTGCCCAGGAGAACTCGGTGGCCAGGATGGCCAGGCCGGCGAAGACGACCAGCCAGCCTGGGCCCGGGTAGGGGATCAGCACGACGCCGAGGGCGAGCACCAGGCCGCCGATCACGCCTACGGCGATGCGGAAGAGGAGTCGCAGGGTGGGGTTGCCGCGGATCTTGGCGGCGAAGCCCCAACGCTGGGCGAGGCGGTCCAGCACGTGGGGCTGGGCGCCTTGCTTGGTGAAGCCCGCTGACTCGGGTTGTTCGGAGGTGGTGCTCAGCGCCTACTCCAGGTTTCCTTGGCCCACGACGGTGGTCGGGGTCGTGGGTGCGGCACGCCCGTTCTCCAGGGACACCGCGTACCCGGTGAACTGCGGCGCGTTGTCGGGCCAGCTTACGGTCCTGGGCTCGGATTCCGGGCCCGCCACGTCGAAGGCGCCCAGGGCTCGCGGGGCCTGGCCGGCGCCGGCGACGCCCCAGAGCACGTAGGTCTGCTTGGCCTGGTCGTTGGCCGGGAGGTCCATCGGGACCAGCACGCCCCGGTTGCCCGCGGCGACCACCATCGCCACCGGGTGACCGTCGCCCGCGGCGCCGATGAGGGCCCGGCGCATGTTGGGGTCGCCGATCAGTTGCACGGCCTTGGCGAGCGCGGCGGAGCGGCCTGCCTCGGCGTCGCGTTCGGCGCCGAGCTGGACGACCCGGATGCCCAGTCCACCGATGGCGACCACGGCGAGCACCGAGGCGGCGATGGCGAGCAGGGGGCGCCGATTGCCCGGTCGGGCTGACTTCCGGGCGCTTCGCCGGATCGAAAGTTCATTATCAGGCTGCCGTTCGCCGACCGTTGACGACGCTTCGGCGATACCGCCGGAATGGCCGTCCGGGCGGGCGGACACCTGGGGTTCTTGGTCGATTCGGGCGAGCAGGTTCGCCCGAAGGTGGACTGGTGGATCTTCCTGCGGGACACCGCGACCGAGTTCGGCGCTGATCTCGTGGGTGGCCGCGACCACGTGCTGGCAGCGCGGGCAGCCGGGCAGGTGCGCCTCGAACTCGGCCACCTCGGCCGGTTCCAGCACGTGCAGCGCCCAGCCGGTCGCCAGTTCCTCGTGGGGGCAGTCCTGGCCCCGGTAGTCCGTGTTCACCGCTGCTCCCCGAGATCCCGGTCCTGTTCGTTCCCGCCGGTCAGCAGGGTGCGCAGCCTGCGCACCGCGGCGAACATGCGTGATTTCACCGTGCCGAGCGGGACACCGGTCAGCGCCGAGACCTCGCACTGGGTGTAGCCCCCGTAGTAGGCCAGCACGACCACTTCCCGCTGTTCCCCGGTCAGCTCGTGCAGGGCGTCGCGCACCTTCTCGCCGAGCACGCCCGCGATCGCCGCGATGTCGGCTCCGGGGTGCTCCTGCTCGCTGACCAGGGCCTGTTCGGCCTGGGCGGCCGATCGTTTGCGCTGGGTGTTCTCCCTGCGCACCGCGTCCACCGCGCGGTGGTGCACCACCGTCAGCAGCCAGGTGGACACGCTGCCGCGCTGCTCCTGGTAGCGGCCGGGATCCCGCCACAATGTGAGGAAAGCCTCCTGGACCACGTCCTCGGCGAGCTGGGTATCAACACAGACACGTTTGGCCAACGAGTACGCCTGTCGGCAGTACCGGTCGTACAGGCTTGCGAACGCTACGCGGTCGCCTTCCGCCAACCGGGTGACAAGCTCGCCGTCGGTCACTCCTCCGGCGGGCCTGTCAGTCTGGGCGGCGGTGCTAGCGTGGTCGAGCCGTGCAGCCGGGGATCTCGGCCGATCAGCAACCAAGGGGTTCCTCACATCCAGCGTTCGCACGAGGGCGCGGACCGGTTCAGGCTAGACCTCGATGCCAAATCCAGAGACGATGACTGACCACTCAGCGCAACATTCTGGTCGCCCACCGAAGTAGTTCTGCCCCGGATGGGTGATCTATCGACAATAGGCGAGCGCAACTGGCCACTCTCGCGTCACAAATACATCGCACGGCCGTTCCCAGGGCGGCAGGCAACGGCAGCAGTGCAGAAAGGCGGGCGACGATGCGCAACGACCATGTGACCCTCCGCTCCACGGCGGTCTTCGATCTTCTGGCCCCGCGGACCCCCGCGGTCCCGGTGCAGGTCGAGCTTCGCTACGACACCCGTGACCCGTACGCGGTGGTGGCCGCGTTCCGGACCGGGCGCACCGGCTGGGTCGACTGGGTCTTCTCCCGTGACCTGCTCGCCGACGGCCTGATCGCCGACGCGGGTGACGGCGACGTCCGCATCCGCCCGGCCGTGGACGACCCCGAGGTCGTCGTGATCGAACTCAGCTCCCCGTCCGGCCACGCCATGTTCGAGGCCTCCGCGCAGGAGCTGGCCGACTTCCTGGACCGGACCTACGACCTGGCCGCCCCGGGCAACGAGAACCTGTGGGTCAACATGGACGAGGCCCTCTCCCAGCTGCTCTCCAACGACCTGAGCTGAGGAAACGGCGCGCGGTGCGGCGCGCGCCCGCGGTGGGGGACCCCCCGATTTGATCCGGATCCCCCTCGTCGGATAAGGTTCTCCTCGTTGGACGGCAAGAGCGAAAACCCCCGGTAACACAGGGGGAAGCAGCACGGAAACTTCGCCAGGCCGAACGCACGCGGATGTAGCGCAGCTGGTAGCGCATCACCTTGCCAAGGTGAGGGTCGCGGGTTCGAATCCCGTCATCCGCTCTGGGCGGCTCGTTCACGGGCCGGACCTCTGGAGGATCACGATCTTCGGATCGGACGTCTGACAGGGAACGGCGGAGTGGCCGAGTGGCTTAGGCAAGGGCCTGCAAAGCCCTGTACGCGGGTTCGATTCCCGCCTCCGCCTCGGACGATTAGCTCAGCGGGAGAGCACTACCTTGACACGGTAGGGGTCACTGGTTCAATCCCAGTATCGTCCACCACCGGATAGCCGGATCATGTTCGCAGAAGGCGTGAACTTGGTCCGGCTATCTGTTTTGTGGGGCTTCGGCCCCACACCCCATCCGGGTGGGCTTTGCCCCCG
This sequence comes from Crossiella sp. CA198, assembly GCF_052078295.1. Classification (NCBI taxonomy): domain Bacteria; kingdom Bacillati; phylum Actinomycetota; class Actinomycetes; order Pseudonocardiales; family Pseudonocardiaceae; genus Crossiella; species Crossiella sp. CA198. The sequence goes on along the minus strand of NZ_JBQJIM010000043.1, from coordinate 55,753 downwards.
GCGCCCAAATCTGGCCGCGTTGGTACGGCGGGTCGCCGTTGGGTTCCGGCCGCCATTGGGTTACCGGGGGGCAGTCGGACGGCGTTCTGTGGGGAATGGGTTGTTGTGGAAGGATTTCAGGGGTGCGCGGGGGCTGGACTCTGCCGGGTGCTCGCCAGGACTCGAAGAGGTGTTTCAGTAGTTGGGCGTGTGCGGGGGGTAGGCCTCGCGCCGTCGCGTCTGCGAGCGGATGGCGGAGAAGGGCTGGGGAGCGGATCAGGGCGGTGAGTTCGGTGGGTAGGAGTCGCAGTAGGTCGGCGGCGAGTGTGGTCACCCGAGGGTCCTCGGATTCGGCCTCGCTGATCTCGTCGAAGCGCTGGCACAGCCCTCGCAGGTGGGTCACCAACCGCGGGTCGGCGAGTAGGGACCGGCAGCGCGGCCAGCTCTGGGGTGGCGCGGCGGTCCAGCACGGTGAGGTAGTCGCGGTCTCGCGGGTCGCCGCCCTGTAGGGGAAGGCGTCCTGGATGAGCTGGGACAGTTCGGAGATCGGTTCGCTCGTGGTGGCGTCGTCGCGGTCCAGCAACCGGCGCAGCCTGCGTCGCCGGTCCCGCAGTTCGCGCTCCTCGCGGTCCAGGTCGGCCTCCAACCGGGCCAGGATGTTCGCCAGGCTCCGGGCCTCGTCCTCGGCGAGTGCGTCGCGTGCTTCAGCCAGGGTGAGTCCCAGTTCGGTCAGCTGGCGGATGCGGGCCAGGCGCACCGCGTCGCGCACCGTGTCGGACCGGTAGCGGTTCGCCAGCCGCGCCGGTTCCGGCAACAGCCCGATCTGGTGGTAGTACCGGATCGCGCGGGTGGACCCACCGCCGACCTCGGCCAGTTCTCCAATCAGCATTCACGGTCCAGACTGCTCGGCATCCCGGATCGAGACCAACTCGGCGGCGGCGTGCCGGAAGGTACGCGGATCATCAACGCCGACATGGATGACCCGCACCGGTCCGATGCGCTGTCCCAGCCGTGCCCGGACGGGCTCGGCCAGCCGGATGACCAGAGAGGTTGTGCCCCGGCCGTTGGGCAGGACGAACCTTCCCTCGGCTAGGTCGAGTCCCAGGTGGATGCGCTGTCGCTCGTTGTCGGTGATCATGTTGCTGTGCAAGGGCACCACCGCCACCACGTCGTACCCCGACCGCAGCACCAGGCAGTCTGGGGGCAGTTGGTGCGGCCGGGTCAGTGGCACCGCCCAGTAGCCGAGGACGATGCTCAGTGAGCAGACGCCGACGATGTCGTGGATCAACCGCACCGTCTGCCACGGGATCACGTTGTGCAGCAACACCATCTCGATGACGATGACCGACATGATGACCACGAAGACCCGGCCCCGCCCCACACTGTGGCCGAAGGTCCCGGCCTCTCGTCGGCGGCCGCGCAGCAGCAGGCGGAGCACCGCGGCGAGACTGGCGAACTCCCGGGTGATCGCCCAGGCCATCGGGGCCGGGAGTACTTGGTAGTAGGAACGCTGGAATGCCGTCCGGACTGGCATTCCGGCCCGACGGCGGCGAAAGGTCAGCACGGTCGCGTAGCCCATGGTGCCCGCGATCAGCGCGATGTGCGGCCCTTCCAGCGCGAGCAGCAACCACAGCGCGTCCCGCCACCGGACCAGCCCGCGAGCAGGACGATGGCCTCACGGGCAACGACGATAACCGGAATGACCACCAGCAGTCGCCGCCACCGCGCCGCCCAGGGGCCACCGGCGCCGGTGGGCAGTTCGGTGACCAGCGGCGGGCCAGACGCGATGGCGACCATGACACCGCATGGCCAACCTTGACGCCGCGACAATGTCAAATGGCGACCATGGCGCCGTCTAGCGCGTACTTGTCGCGCTGTTCCTGGTTGCCGCTGCCAGGTGGCGGTAGGAGTTGAGCATGTCCTCGCGGCTGTGGGTGCTCAGCGTCACCAGGACCTCGTCGGCTCCGGTGCGGTTGATCAGGTCGTCCAGGGCGGTGGCCATCTCGGTGGGGGTGCCGTGGAGCTGGCCGCGCAGTGCCTCCTCCAGCAGGGTGCGTTCGCGTGGGGTCAGGGTCATCGCCAGCACGTCCTCGGGGGGACGCAACGCGGGGAACTCGCCGTGGGTGCGGGAATGGGCGGTGGACCAGGCTTCGGGGAGTAGTAGGTGGCGGGCTTGTTCGGTGGTGTCGGCCGTGGCGATGGTCGCGGCGACGATGACGTAAGGGTGTGCGGACCAGGTCGAGGGGCGGAAGTTGGTGCGGTAGCGGGTGATCGCGTCCGTTGCCCGGGGGCCGCCTGCTACCAGGGGGAGGCCGAAGGTGGCGGCGATGTCCGCGCCGGCGCCGGTGGCGAGGATGAAGGGGGAGATCGGTAGGCCCTCGCTGGGGTGGGCGTGCACGCCGGGGTGGGTTTGCTGGTCGCCGGTGAAGTAGCCGAGTAGTTCGGTCAGACGGGTGGTGAAGGTGTCGGCGGCTTCCTTGTCCTGGCCAAGGGCGCGGCGGACGCCGTTGGTGAAGCCGACTGAGCGACCCAGGCCCATGTCGATGCGGCCGGGGTAGAGGGCTTCCAGGACGCCGAACTGTTCGGCGACGACCAGGGGCTGGTGGTTGGGCAGCATGACGCCGCCGGTGCCGACCCGGATGGTGGCGGTGGCGGCCGCGATGGCCGCGGCGAGCACCGTGGGCGCCGAACCGGCCAGGCCGGGGACGCTGTGGTGCTCGGACACCCAGAACCGGTGATAGCCCAGTTCTTCGGCCTGCTGGGCGAAGCGCACGGTGTCCCGCAACGCCTGCGCGGCGCTCTGGCCTTGCCGGGTGCTCGACCGGTCGAGGATGGAGAGCCGGATCGGGCGCGTTCCGCTGGTCACGTCGGGAACAACGCTGGTGGGCTGGGGAGATTCCCGTGGGGTGGGTGGGGTGGTCAACGACACCGGGGCCTTACCGGGGTCCGTAGCGGACCCAGTCCGGGCCGCCGCCCTCCAGGTTCACGCCCTTCTCGATGATCGCCAGGTTGTGGTGGAAGTGCAGGCTCCTTACCGACCGGTCGGTAGGGGCGCGATCGCGGGGGCTTGACGTCAGGACTTCCTCGTGGTTGAGGCCGTCTACCAGGGTCTTGAGGAAGCCGAGGCTGGTGTGTGGGGAGTTGAAGTCCTCGCTGGTGCCGCCGAAACGGGGCCAGTAGGAGGTCTGCAGGTCCTCGATCGCGTAGTAGCCGCCGTCGCGGACGTGCGGGAACAGGGTGCGGAAGGTGGTCAGCACGTGGGCGTTCTGGTGACTGCCGTCGTCGATGACGATGTCCAGCGGGCCGGTCCGGGCCACGACCTCGGCCAGGGCCTGGGGATCGGACTGGTCGGCGCGCAGGATGTGGATGCGTTGCTGGGCATGGGGAGTCTTGTCGTGCACGTCGACGCCGTAGATGGTGGCGCGTGGGAAGTAGTGCTTCCACATGCGCAGGGAGGCGCCGCCCGCGGTGGGATTGTCGAAGCCGCCGATGCCGATCTCCAGGATGGTCAGCGGGCGGTCGCGCAGCGGTTCGAGGTAGCGCGGGTAGTGCTGGGTGTACTGGTGGATTCCCCATTTGTCCGACTCGTGGCGGCTGGCCAGTTCGGTCAGGGTGGGCTGGTCGCGGTGGTCCAGGGTGGCCAGCAGGCGTTGGGTGGCGGCGAAGGCGACCGGTGGGCGGCGGAAGGACTCGATGTTCCCGGAGTCGCGGAGTTCCACCTGACGGGTGGCGGGGCCCCCCGGCGTTGCGGGGACCGAGGAGTTGGCGGAGCAGTTCGCCCAGGTCCTGGTGGATGGTGGCGTGCGGGTCGGCGGATCGGGCCTGGGTGTGGGTGGCGCCTGAGTCGGTGATGGTGACCAGGTGGTCGGTGGTGGTGTTGTGGTGGGACAGGCGGAGTTGGACCTCGATCGTGGTGTCGGGGCCCAGGCGGGGTGGGTCGAGGCGGTAGGCGATTTCGTCGGCGGCGATCTCGGTGCAGCGGGCCGGGCCCACCTCGTTGATCACGGTGGTGAGGTCGGCCGGGTGGCCGCCCGCGGCCGAGATGAGCCGGGTGAGGTCGGTTGGCATGGTGTTTCGCCCCTGATGTCGCTTCCCTAACCCAGTTCTAGCAGGCGGGTGAGGTGGTTGATGTCGGGGAGGGTGTGCAGGTTGTCGATCGTGGACTTGAGTTCGACGGCTTGGGCTGGGGTGAGGATGCCGGCGGTGAGGGCGGTGAACTTGTCGTCCAGGTCCTGTGTGGACAGTGGGTTTTCGTGACTGCCCATGGGGTGTTCGACTTCCCGGTGGTGGGTAACGCCGGCGTTGGTGGTGAGGTGGACGGCGGAGCCGATGGACTGGTGGGCGTGCCGGTCGAATCCGGGGTCGCCGGTGATGGTGATTTTGTGGGCCAGGGCGGCGATATCCGGGTCGGCGCGGCGGTCGGTGAGGATGTCGGTGAAGGCGACGTGGCCCTGGTGCGCGGCGACGGCCAGGACGTACTGGACGCTGTGTGAGCGCAGCGGGTTGTTGTCGATGACCTGGTAGGACGACTCGGGCGCGCGGATGGTGATCTGGTCGATGTCCTGTGCGGACAGGGATTCCGTGGCCATGATGTCGAGCAAGGCGTCCAGGCTGGCTGGAATGAAGACGCAGCAGGCGTTGCGTTTGTAGAAGAGCCGGGTGATCTCGTGGCGGGTGCCGAGGCCGTCCAGCAGCGCGTGCTGGTCCCACTGGCCGGTGAACGCCTGGCCGAACGGGTATTTGCCGCCGAGGATGTCGGCCGGGCCGCGGAAACCGGTGGCGGCCAGCAGCGCCGCCTGCACGCCGGCCTGGGCGGCCAGGCCGATGTTGAGCGGGCGGGACTGTTCGGTCGGATCGTCGACCCAGGACAGCAGGCCGCCCGCGCTGGTGCCTGCCAGGCCGAGTGCGTTGCGGAACCGGTCGTTGTCCAGGCGTAGCAACAGGCCCGCGGCGACCGCGCTGCCCAGGGTGCCTGCCACCGTGGTCGGGTGGAAGCCGCGGGCGTACTGCGCGCCGGGGCCCAGCGCGTAGCTGACCCGGGCGGCGATGTCGACACCGGCCACGATCGCGGCCAGCACCTCAATGCCGGTGGCGTGTTGACGTTCGCCGACGGCCAGCGCCGCCGGGCCGATCACGGCGATGGCGTGCACGTTGGCGGCGGGGTGATGGCTTTCGATGTCGCAGTAGTAGGCCAGGGTGCCGTTGGCGAGCGACGCGGTGGCGGCGTTGGTACGCAAGGAGGATCCGACCAGGCGGGACTCGGGGGTGCCGCCGGTCTCGCGGACCAGCCGGGCCAGCAACGGCATGATCGGGTACTGGCCGGAGGTGGCGGCGAGTTGGGCGCCGAGGCAGTCGTAGAGGGCGGTGCCTGCCTGGCCGAGGACCTCGGCGGGCAGCCGGTCGGGGGCGAAGGCGGTGAGGGCGTCGAGGAGTTGCTGGGTCGGCGTCATCGGGCGTACCCCAGGAGTGCGGGCAGGCCGCGCAGGTCCGGCAACTCGGCGGCGGGTTCCGGGGTGTCCGGGTGCCGGGTCTGGGCCTGGCGGTTGATCCACACCGTCGGGATGCCCATCGGCACCGAGCGGGGCAGGTCGACGAACTGGGACTGGGCCACGTGCACCACCTCGTGCGGCCGTACCCCCGCGTGCGCCAGCACCAGCTCGAACAGGGCGGGATTCGGCTTGTACGCCCCGGCCACCTCGCCGGTGATGACGTGCGTGAACGGGTCGCCCAGCTTGCGCGCGCTGACCTCGATGATGTCCTGCTGGCTGTTGGAGATCGTGGCCAGCGGGAGGTGGCGGCGCAGCTCGGCGAGCACCGGGACGGTGTCCGGGAAGGGGTCCGCCTGGGCCATCGCGTCGCCGAGGGTGGCCAGCTCCGCTTGCGGCAGCACGATTCCGTGCTCAGCCAGGGCCGCCGCGGCGGTGCCGGCGAGCAGTTCGCGGTAGCGCTGGAACGGGCCGGACACCGCGGGCAGCGCGTGCCGGTGGTACCAGCGGTCGTGGAACTCCCCGACGTCCAGCTCGACTCCGTGGACGGCGAACAACGTCGCGAGCTGGGCGCGCAGCGCGGAGTCCCAGTCGATCAGCGTGCCGTAGCTGTCGAAGGTGACCAGCCTGACAGCAGTATTAAGAATCATACCAATGACAGTAGAAGCGACTGTCGTCAGCAGTCAATGACTCTTAACTACTGTCATTTCGGATCGCGCTGCTTCCGGCGCTCGCGGTAGGCGGTGACGTGCGCCCGGTTGCCGCAGCCCTTGGTGTCGCAGAAACGGCGGGAGCTGGGCCGGGAGGCGTCGACGAAGACGTTGCCGCAGCCGGTGCCCTCGCAGATCCGCAACCGGGCCGCGCCGCCGTCGGCGATGACCGTCAGCAGCGCGACCACGCAGGTGGTGGCCACCCGCTCGGCCAGCGGCGCCCTCGGCCGGACGTAGTGCCAGTGCCATCCGCCGTCGTGGTCGGTGAGCTGCGGTTGCGCGCCCAGCTCGCGCAGCAGCGCGTTGAGGTCCTCGACCGATTTGCGTACCGGGGTGCCGCCGAAGACGAACCGCAGCCGGGGCCGTAGCGCACGCAGCCGCTCCAGGTCGGTCGTGACCAGGGGCCGGTCCAGCGCCCAGCCGCGGGCGCCGAGCAGTCCGGCCAGCTCGGCTTCGGCGGTCAGGGTGTCACGCCCGGTCAGCACCTGCTGGCTGTTGACCAGATCGACGGCGGTCAGCACGGCCCGCCCGGTGTAATCACTCAGGGCCATGGAAACTCCCCATCAGCGCGACCGAACTATCAGTAGTTCAGCCTAGTATAGAGATGACATCGGCCGAGTGGCGTCAGGTCACCGAGTTCGAGGATGCCTGCTCCGGGCGACGGCTGTCAGGCCGCCGGTTAGCCTGGGCGGGTGGATCGTCTGGTGGGAGTTGAGCACGGGTGACGCGGGTGCTGTTCTCGGCGTCGGAGGAGTACTTCGCGGCCGCCTCGCGTGGGCTGCGGGAGCTGGCACCGGGCGGGAAGGTCGAGCGGCTCGGCCCTGACCTGGGCTGTCTGACCACCGACGGCACGCTGGCGGAGATCGCGGACGCGGCGCGGGCCAAGCCGGTGGTGTTCGTGCGGCACCTCACCGAGGAGCTGCTGCGACTGCCCGCGGCCGAGGCCTCCCTGGACGCGCTGACCGCGGCGGCCGGCCCGCTGCTCGCCGAGCGTCTGGACACCGGGGCCGAAGTGGCCGTGCAGGCGTGGGTCAGCGGTAAGCGGGCGGTGGCCTACGGTTCCCAGGAGCTGTACACCGAACTCGGGAAAGCGTTGGCGGAGCAGGGTTTCCCAGTCCACCGGTCCGGGGCAGGGCAGGTGCTCTCGGCGGTGATCTCGGACGCGCATGTGTCGCTGGGCTTCGCCGGGACCACGCACGCGCTCAGCGACTGGCCGGGAGGCAGGGTTCGGCTGGCCAAGCCAGCCGGGCAGATCTGCCGGGCCGAGTTCAAGCTGGAGGAGCTGTTCAAGCTGGTCGACCTGCCGCTGCCGCGCGGCGGGACCGCGGTGGACCTGGGCGCGAGTCCTGGCGGCTGGACCCGGATCCTGCGCGAACGCGGCCTGGAGGTGTGGGCGGTGGACCCCGGCGACCTGGACCCGCGGCTGCTGACCGATCCACTGGTGCACCACGAACGCACCACCGCGGGCCGGTTCTTCGAGCGCACCCGGCAGCGGTTCGCGCTGGCCGTCAACGACATGCGGATGGACGCGGTGCTCTCCGCGCAGGTGATGGTGGACGCCGCCGAGCGGCTGCTGCCCGGCGCGCTGTGCGTGGTGACGCTCAAGGTCGGCACCAACCGGCCCTACGACACGGTGCGGGTGGCGCTGGACCGGCTGCGGCAGCGCTACGAGATCCTGGAAGCCCGGCAGTTGCAGCACAACCGGCACGAGATCACCGTGGTGGGGCGCAGGCTCGGCTGAATCGGGTTGGATCGGCTGGCTGCGGGCACCCTGCCCCACGACAGCCCGAACTCGAGCAGGGGAGCTTCCGATGAGCACCGAGAAGAAGATCGACGCCAAGGCCGACCAGGTCAAGGGCAAGATCAAGGAAGCCACTGGCAAGGCGACCGATGACGAAGGCATGGAAGCCGAAGGCCGGGGTGACCAGGCCAAGGGCGATCTGAAGCAGGGCGCGGAGAAGGCCAAGGACGCGGTGCGGAACATCGTCAAGGACTGACCTCGCGCGCTGGGCGGGCGGCCGCGGACCTCGCGGCGCCCGCTCAGATCATCCCGGCGCGCAACGCGTAGGCGACCGCGTGCGGCCGGTTCTTCAGGTTGAGCCGCTGGGTGACGCCGGAGATCACGTTCTTCACGGTGCGCTCGGAGTAGCAGAGCTGGGTGGCGATCTCCGCGGTGTCCCAGCCGTCGGCCATCAACCGCAGCACGTCGACCTCGCGCGGGCTGAGCCCGGCGGCGTTCATGCTCTTGGGCGCGAGCAGTTCACGTTGCAGCCGCTCGACGTGTTTGAGCAGCTCACCGAGCATGGCGGGCGGCAGCACCCCGCCGCCGGCGGCGGCCGCGCGGATGCTGTGCACCAGCCGGTCGCCGGTGGCCGCGGCCCTGGGCAGCACCGCCACCACCCGGCATTCCACCGCGGCGAGCAGTTCGGACTCGTCGAGCTGGTTGACCACCAGGACCACCGGCACGCCGCCGTTGGCCGCCGCGCGGCGCAGCACGGAGAGCAGTTCGGGGGTGAGCGAGTCGGCCACGACCACCCTGGCGTCCGAACGCGGTGACTGCAGGCCCTCCTCGACCGCCATCTCCGGACGGGTGCGCAGGGTGCTGGACAGGCCTGCGGCGGTGAGTGGATCAGGTGCGCACACCGCCACGCGAATTGCTTCCACAGCGTTCTCCCCGTACCTGGTGGACCGACACCGCAATCCTGACGCTGAGTGACGCAAGAGACATCGGCCACCTGACGGTGTGCTCTCGACAGGGTGTTGACCTGCGGGGACCGGGGGACGAACGGGCACACCCGGTGGTGCGCTCGGGCAACCCGCGGGTACCTGCGGAGGTGACCTGCGGAGGACAGCCCGTGTCCTCCGCGGATGTCATCCGGCCTGGTCAGCCGCCCGGCGACGGAAGACCTCGCGGGCGATCTCGACCCGGCCGCGCACACCGAGTTTGCCCAGGATGTGCGAGATGTGGGTCTGCACGGTGCGTGGCGAGAGGAAGAGCCCGGCGGCGATGCCCGGGGTGGACTGGCCGTCGGCGACCAGGTCGGCGATACGCAGTTCGGTGGGGGTGAGCGCGGCCCACCCGGAGACCTCGCGCTGGGCGCGGCGGCCACGCACGCCCCGGCGGACGCCGTGCTCGCGCAGGCGGCCCTCGGCGCGGCGGATGTCCCAGTCAGCGCCGAACTCGCCGTAGTGCGTGACGGCCTCATGCAGCGCCTGTCTGGCCTCGGCGACCTCGCCGCGGCCGGCGAGCACGGCGGCCAGGTCTTCCAGGGTGGCGGCGAGGTCGATCGCGGGGCCGGTGTCCCGGTAGCGCTGGACCGCGGCGCGCAGCGGCCCGGGGTCCGCCTCGGCCAGGCCCTGGCAGCGCAGCACGGCCGCGGCGGCCCGGCCGGGGGTGGTCTCGGCGTCGGCCTCGGACCGGCAGGCGGCCAGCGCGGCGCGCACGGTGTCGGGCTCGCCGAGTTCGGTGGCCAGGCGGACCAGGTCGGGCAGCCACTGGTGGATCAGCGACATCTCGCCGGAGCGGCGGTCCAGCAGCATCCCGGCGAGGGTGGTCATGGCCGCCCGCGGGTCGCCGTCCTGTTCCAGCACCACGCTCTGCGCGGCGACCAGGAAGTCCCGGTTCTCCCGGTCGCCGATGGTAGTGATCGGCAGCGCGCCGCCGGTGCGCAGGTGCTCGCGCGCGGTGTCCCGGTTGTCCTGGCGGGCGGCGATCAACGCGGCGACACCGTGCCACAGCAGTGACGGACCGGGTTCGCGCAGCCCTGAATAGGTGAAACCAACCACGTCCAGGTGATTCGGATCGAGTTCGGCCAGCGCGTCGCCCCACTCCCCCAGCCAGTACAGCAGCACCGCCGCGGTCACCCCGAGCCTGGTGCCGGTGGAACGGTGCGCGGCACCCTCGCGTTCCTGCCGAAGCGCGGCGGCTGCCTCCGGCCAGCGACCCAGGTTCTGCAGGCTGAAGATCCGCCCGTCCTGGGCGTAGGCGTGCAGATCGGCGTGCTCCGGTCCGCCGCGCAGTACCTCCAGGGCACGGTCGATGCTGGTCAGCGCACCGAGATGATCGCGGCGGATGGACTGGTTGAGCCACCGCACGGTCAGCGCGTAGGCGGTGGCGAAGGAGTCGCCGACGCTCTCGGCCAGGTTCAGCGCCTGCCGCGCGGTGACCTCGGCGGCGTCCACGTCGCCCTCGCCTGCACGCTGGAACATGGCCAGCGACACCAGCAACCGGGCCCGCCAGGCCACCGGCAGATCGGTGCGGGACAACGCCCGCCGCACCGCCTCGACCGCCTCGGTGTTGCGCCCCAGGCTGAACAAGGCCCGCACCAGCACGAAGTACATCTCCGCCCGGTGCCCGGTCCGGGTCGCCGCGGCCAGTCCCTGCCGCGCCCGCACCACCGCGTCGTCGTGGCGGCCGACCCCGAGCGACACCCAGGCCAGCACAACCAGCAGGATCTCGCCGTGCTCGTCCTCGACCAGGGGCTGATCCACATCCCGGCAGAGCAACTCGATGGCCACCTCCGGCGCGTGCGCGGCCAGCGCGGTCGCCGTGCCCGCCAGCCACCCCCGCGCCCAGGCGTCCCCCGGCTGCCCGGAGGCGAGCAGCTGCTCGGCCACCCGCAACGCCCCGGCCCCGGACACCGCCAGCGCCTGCGCCGCCTCCCGGTGCAGCGCGGCCCGCAACGCCGCGGACATCCCGTCGTAGAGCGCCTGCCGGATCAACGGATGCCGGAACGCCATCTGCCCACCGGTGTCCACCACGATCCCGGCCGCCAGCGCGTCCTGGAGCCCCAGCACCAACTCCGCCGCCGACCGCCGCATCAGCACCGCCAACTCGGTGACCGCGAACCGCCCACCGAGCAAGGCGGCCATCCGCAGGATCTCCGCTGATCCTTCCGGCACCACCCGCAACCGCCCGGTCAACGCCTCCGCGAACGAGGTCGGCAACTCCACCTCGCCGTCCCCCACCGCGCTGTTGCGCCGCACCGCGTCAGCCAGCTCCCGCAGGTAGAGCGGATTCCCCATGGCCAACTCCCGCAACCGGTCCAGCACCCCCGGGTCCACCTCCCCCACCAGCCCAGCCAGCATCGCGGCCGCCTCATCGGCCCCCAACGGCTCCACCACCAGCAGCGGATGCCCCCGCCGGGCCAACGCCGCCCGCAGTTCGAGCACCTCCCGTCGCCGAGGCACCGGCCGACAGGTGGTGACCAGCAACAACGGCAACTGATCGACCGCCGTCACCAGCCGATGCCACAACAGGAAGGAGGCCTCATCGAGGTACTGGAGATCGTCGACGACGAGCACGGTCGGCCCAGCCGTGCACAACTCGTCCACCAACCCCGCCAACAACTCGATCTCAACCCAGGCGACATCGGCGGCCTCCAGCAACCCCAACCGCCGCTCCCGCAACATCCCCGCGATCCGCGCCCGCCGAGGATCCCCCGACCGAGGCCCCACCTGCAGCAGGTCCAACATCACCTGCAACGGCGACCGCTGCGACATCGGATCCGCCACCCCGGCCAACACGTCATACCCCGCCGCCCGCGCCGCCCCCAACCCTCGCGCGACCAGCGCCGACTTCCCACTCCCCGGCTCCCCCTCAACCCACACCACCGCACCCGTCCCCCGGCCCAGGGCGTCCACAGCCGACCGGAGGACCTCGAGTTCCTTGTCGCGACCGATCCACATGTCCGACGGGGGTCCGGGCAGCATGCGCAGTAACTTACGACCCGGCGGATGTCGAGGGCCAGCAGGCTGGGGGTCGGGCCGGAGGTGTGGCTGGTTCTGGACATGCAGGTCAGACGGGTTGCGGGCGCGAGACCGGTGCGACGGTGGGCGGGGTGTGGGTCTGGGCGGGGTGCGGGCCGACAAGCTGGAAGTCCGGCCGGTGGCGCGGGGACCTGGCCGGCGGGCCGCGAACGGTCTGCGAAGTCGCCGGGATGCCCGGTTCCGGCGTGTCCGACGCCCGCTTCATGTGCTCCGAGCGCGGATCCCGTCCCCGGCCCGCCGGACCGGCCTGCCTGGCCAGCACAGCTTGGCCCGGTCTCACTCGTTGGCCCCGCCGGGCACACCAGCCCTGCGGCCCGTCCTACCCGGGGCGCCAGCCCTACTGGGCACGTCTGCCCCAGCTCGCGGGTCCACTCAGCACGTCCGGGTGCACATGATCGCGGGTCCGCAGGGCCGCGGGTGCACGACCCAGCGTGGGCCCGCCAGCGTGGGCCCGGCGGGCCTGCGAGTGCGGCTTGCCTGGCACGTCCGGGCTCTCCGCCGCTGGACCCACTTGCTCGCCGCGTCGGCCGCCCTGCTGACACGGCTGTGCCGCGCTTGCCGGCGCCACTGTTCTCCTGCGCAACGCGGGTAACACCGATTCGGTTCCTTGCCGTCTGGATCTTGCCCGGGAAACCCGGCCTCGAACGTCCAAACCAGCTCTGCCCGAATCCACCTCACCTTACCTGACCAGCGAGTTCACCCACTTCGCGATACCAGGACAAGAAGCGAGAGCCACCCGAAGGTGTGGTGAATTGGTGTTCGGCAGCGGAGACAGTGGTCGGCGGTGGAGACATCGGTGGTCTGTGGTGGAAATTGTGTCCGGTCGAGGGGCGGAGGTGTCCAGAAGCGGACTTCGGGGTGTCCGTGCGGGCAAGACCGGTCGGGTGTCTGGGCAGATCTTGGGGGGTGGGGGTATCGGGCGGGGGCTGGGGAGTAGTGGACTTCTGAGCGGTCCGATCGGCGGGTTGTGGAGGCGCGGGATGGCGAGCGGCGACACCGGGTACGGCGGGCTTGCGGGTGATCTTTTCCTTCGGCTGGCCGCTGATGGCTTGCTGGCGTTGGACACCGAGCAGGCGGCGGGGATTGTCGCGGAGCTGGTGCGGACCTTGGACTCGGTGTGCCTACTGCTGCGGTGTGCCGGGGAGGACGAGCGAGAGTCGGCCGCGGACTGGTTGATTCCCGGGGAGCGGGTGGCCGCGGTGGCGGTCGACCGGCGCAGCCTGGAGGCGGCGCGGCAGGAACTGCCGAAGTACATCGAGGCGTTTCGGCTGGTGCGGGATCGGGCCGCCGCCTCCTAGCCGGTCGTCGCCGTTGCTGGCCGCGATCATCGCCGCCGCTGGCCGCGATCGTCGTCGCTCCTGGCCGATCGCCGCCGCTTCGAGTCGGTCTCCGCCGCCTCTGGTCGATCTTTGGGCGGGCTGGTCGATCTTCGGGCCGGTCGGTGGCGGCGATCGGCTAAGTCGACCTCCTGGTCGGTCAGTCGATCTCCGGGCCGGTCCAGGCGAGCAGGTCGCCGCGGCCGGTGATGGCCAGTTTGCGGTAGACGCTGGACAGGTGGAACTCGACCGTGCGGCGGGCCAGGCTCAGGTCTTCGGCGATCTCGGTGTTGGTGTGGCCGCGGGCGACCCTGCGGGCGATCCGGCGTTCCTGCGGGGTGAGCAGTGGGCGGTCGGGCGGGGTGCGGGCGCCCAGGCGTTCGCCCAGGGCCGCGGCGCCGCAGTGGTCGACGAGTTCGCGGGCGCGGGCGAGGTGGGGCACGGCTTGCTCGGCGGATCCTGTCTCGTGCAGGGCTAGGGCCAGGTCGTAGCGGGCGTGCGCCTCCGACAGCGCGGCGCCCGCGGCGAAGAGGTGTTGTGCCGCTTCGGTGAGCAACGCGATCCGCTGGGCGCCGTGGCGGGTCAGCGCCCTGGCGTAGGCGGCGAAACCCAGCGCGCGCGGGGTGCCCCAGGCGGTCGCGGCGGCCTGGTCGGCTTCGGCGAGGGCGACCGCGTCGTCGTGGCGGTCGGCGCGGAGCAGGGTGAGCACCGCCTCGAAGCGCCAGGGCAGGAATTCGGCGTTCAGCTCGGCCCAGCCGGTGACGTGCCGGCCGCAGTCGAGTTGTGCGGCCAGCGCGGTGTCCAGGTCGCCGTTGGCGGCGGCGACCGCGCCCCGGCCGCGTAGCAGGCACATCGAAGAGCCGGTGTCGCGGATGTCGCCGTCGAGGCGGTATTCCGCGAGCACCTGTTCCGCCCGCCGTAGTGCTCCAGTGTGCACCAGGGTTTCGGCCAGGTTGGCCGCAGCGGTGGCCACGATCGGGTGGTTGCGGGCCAGGCCGTACTCCGCACACGCGGTCAGCAGACTGTCCAAAGTGGACACTGTGGCACCCAGTTTTCCCTGTCGCCGCAGGTAGTAGCCCTTGGTCAACTCGCAGCCGAAGCGCTGGATCTCGGCGCCGTCGGCGGGCAGGTCGGCGTCCAGTCGGCGGCAGGCGCGTTCGGTGGCCTCGTCGTCCCCGGCGAGCAGCAGCGCGGACAACGCCAGCCAGCAGGCGTCCCACTCCCGTTTGACGTTGGCCTCGGCCAGCACCGCGGTGGCCAGCTCGATCGCGTCGCCCGCCCGTGGCTCGCGCAACGCGGCCAGGCAGGAGCGGACCGCGGCCAGGCCCCGGCGGGCGACCGGATCGGCCAGGTTCGCCTCGGACAGCCAGCGTTCCAGCCTGCTCAGCCGGGTCGTGCCACCCGGGCGGAACAGCGCGAACCCGGCCCTGGTGAGCTGCAACCGCACCGCGGCGGCCGGATCGTGCTGGTGCACCCGGTCGGCCGCCTCGTCGAACAGGCGCAGCACGTCCTGGGTGCTGGGCAACCGGGTCGCCAGTCGCCGCAGCAACCCGGTGGTGGCGGTGACCTCGGCCGGGGTGTCCGGGCGCCGCAGCTCCTGCAGCAGGCAGGTCACCGCGGCCAGCGGGTCGGTGTCGGTGAGCATCGCGGCCAGCCGCTGGGTGTAGTCCACCCGCTCGGCCACCGGCAGCGGTTCGGCCAGCGCCTGTCGCAGGTACTCCGCCGCCGCCCGCCAGTCCCCTCGGTCCAGCGCCTGGGCCGAGGCGGCACGCAGCGCGTCGGCCGCCCAGTCCAGGCCGACCGGACCGATGAGCACCAGCTGGTCCGCGGTCCGCTCGGCCGCACCGGGCAGCGCGCGCAGGAGTTCGGCCGCCCGCAGCCGCACGGTGATCCGCGCGCCCACCGGCAGTCCACACAGGACGGTCTGCGCGGTCTCGGCCGCCCGGAAGGACAGCGGCACCTGGTTGACCAGCACGCCCGCCGCGGTCAGCACGTCCACCGCGGCGAGGGTGTCCGGCAGGCTGAGCTGGGCGAGTTCCGCGGTGTCCCGCAGTGGCGCGTCCGGACCGAGCACGGCCACCGCCACCGCCACCGCGCCCGCGTGCGGTCCGAGGCCCTCGAACACCGGCGGCCCCGGCGGACCGTTGACCTCCCGCTGCGGGTGGCGGACGTCCGGGACCCCTTCGACCGCGCGCAGCGCGTCGACGTTCAGTCCCAACCGTCCCGACCGGGGCGACCCTGCCACGTCACGCTCCCACCTAGACCCGGTTCCGACCGTAGTCCTTCAGCGGGCGCGGGCCGAGCCGACTTCAGGTTCCCCGCACTGAGACGCGCAGGCCACGCAGCTCGTACGCGGCGATCTCCGGTCGGAACGCCACCGTCGGCGCACTCTCCAGGGTGATCCCCGGCTGGGTGAACAGGGCGTGCAGGAAGAGGTCGCTCTCCAGCATCGCGATGTACCCGCCGGGACAGCGGTGCGCCCCGTCACCGAAGGCCAGCGCCGCCGGACCTGGCCCGCCGGCCAGCTCGCGACCTGGGCAGATGTCGGCCGGACGGTCGCCGACAGCGGCCGGGTCGACGTTGGTCGCGCTGATCTCGATCTCCACCAGATCACCGGCCGGGATGGTCACCGGCCCGGCCTCACCGGCTAGTTCGATCGGGGCGCTTGTCCGTCTCTTCAGGGTGTTGACCACGGGTTCCAGCCGGAGCAACTCGTGCAGGATGGCGAGCCGGTCCGGTTCCTCGGCGGTGCGGTAGCGCTCGCGCAGGTCCGGGTCGGCGAACAGGTGCCAGGCGGCCAGGTTGATGAACTCCCTGGTGGTGACCATGCCGGCGGCGGCGAAGGTCAGGCATTCGCCGAGGATCTCGCTGTCCCGGCAGCCCTCGTCGATCAGGTGCGAGATCAGGTCGTCCCGGCGCGCGCGGCGGCGGGCGCGCACCGCGGGCCGGACGTCGCCGAAGTGGAACCGCAGCCAGGCCAGGTTGAGCGCCAGGAACCCGGGCGGGCGGACCGGGAAGAACGCCTCCAGCCGGCCAGCCATGCCGGGCTTGCTGTCGGTCAGACCGACCACCTCGGCCACCACGGTCAGCGCCAGCTCGAAGCTGAGCCGGCCGAGGTCGACGCTCTTCTCCTTGTGCAGCAAGGCGATCTGCTGCTCGACCACCCGGCGCATGAGCGGCCGGTAGTGCTCCTCGACCCGGCGCGGGGTGAAGAACCTGGCGGTCTGCCTGCGATGTTCGCGGTGCTCGGGACCGTCGCGGTAGAGCACGGGACGCCGCAGCTTGCTGGGCAGCTTGTCCATCCGTTCGATGGCCAGCCCGGCCTGCCGGGTCTCGGTGCTGCGCAACACGGTGCGGCCCGCGGCCAGGCCACGGACGGACCAGTGCCCCGCGGCCACCTGGGTGACCGGGCAGTCGGACGCGCCGTCTCGGATGAGCCGCCGATCCTGGCCTGTGCCCGCCTCGCCGCCCATGTCACACCCTGTCTCGCGGTCCCTGCCGGAACGTTACGCGGTGGCCCAGTCGTGACCGCCGCTTCCCCGGTTCGTTGCAGCCCGTCGCCCGTAGTGGTGAACGAACCTGGTGCGCGCTAACGACATTGCGTCACCCCGCGACCACCGGGCACCAGCCTTCGCCCAGGGAGCGACCATGACCCACCAATTGCCCATCATGCCCGAAGCGCCGCCGCAGCCGCCTCCGCCCAGGTTCAGCGGACTCGCCCTGACCGCGCTGATCCTCGGTCTGGTCGGACTGCTCGGCTCGCCGATCATCATCCTCAACAACGTCACCGCGATCGCCGCCGGAGTCGGCCTGGTGCTCGGGGTGATCGCGGTGTTCGGCACCCGCAAGACGATGGCCGCCATCGGCGCCGGGCTGTGCGTGCTGGCCATCGTCATCACGGTGGTGGTGCAGGCGGCCGTGGTCAAGGCACTGGTTGAGGCACTCCAGGACACCGCCAACCAGGGCCAGGTCAGCGATGGCGACCCGGGCAAGGCGAAACCGGCCGACAACCCGCCACCCGCGGAAGCACCGACCTGGGGCAAACGCTACACCTGGCAGGACGGGCTGGCCGTCGAGGTGGCCAAGCCGGCCACGTGCAAGCCTGGCAAGTACTCCTCACCGTCCACAGTGGACCGTGCGGCCAAGTTCACCGTCACCGTGGTCAACGGCACCAGGGAACCCGTCGAGACCGGTCTGTTGCTCGGACTGAGCGACGCCCAGTTCGACGGGCGGGAGGCCAAGCCGATCAGGGACTTCAACGGCCCCTGCGGCACCGGCACGGACACCGGCACTGTGCTGCCGGGCAAGAGCTTCAGCTACGAGGTTGCCTACGCCGTCGGCGCCAGACCGGGTGAGATGCAGCTCGCCTTCCAGCCGGGCTTCGGCCGGGACAAAGCGGTCTTCGTCGGCCCGGCCTGAGTCCACCGTCGGGGAAACCCGTGCAGCCTCTTTTTTCGCCGTGGATCTTGGTCCAGGGGCAGGTCAACCGGGGTGGCCGCCGGAAAGCTCACCGTCGGTCACCGGCCCGGCCCACCCGTTCGGAACGCGGTGCGGCACAGCGTGTCGGCGGGTGTCGGTAATCTCGGCCCCGTGACTTCGACGGAAGCCGGATCGGACGTGACGGACGCGACGCAGGTACTGCGCCGTGTCTTCGGTTACGACTCGTTCCGCGGCGAGCAGCAGGCGATCATCGAGCATGTCGTCGCGGGCGGCGACGCGCTCGTGCTCATGCCCACCGGCGGCGGAAAGTCGTTGTGCTACCAGATTCCCGCCCTGGTGCGGCCCGGCGTCGGCGTGGTGGTGTCGCCGCTGATCGCGCTGATGCAGGACCAGGTGGACGCGCTGACCGCGGCCGGGGTGCGGGCCGGGTTCCTCAACTCCACCCAGCTGCCCGACGAGCGGCAGCTCGTGGAGTCGTTGTTCCTGGCCGGGGAGCTGGATCTGCTCTACCTGGCGCCGGAACGGCTGCGGATGGAGTCGACCCTGCGGCTGCTGGACCGCGGCCGGGTGTCCTTGTTCGCCATCGACGAGGCGCACTGCGTGTCCCAGTGGGGGCACGACTTCCGGCCGGAATACCTGAATCTGTCCCAGCTGCACGAGCGCTGGCCGGATGTGCCGCGGATCGCGCTGACCGCCACCGCCACCGAGGCCACCCACACTGAGATCGCCACCCGGTTGAACCTGACCGAGGCCAGGCATTTCGTGGCCAGCTTCGACCGGCCCAACATCCAGTACCGCATCGTCGGCAAGAACGATCCCAAGCGGCAGCTGCTGGACCTGCTGGGCACCGAGCACAAGGGCGACGCGGGCATCGTCTACTGCCTGTCCAGGGCGTCGGTGGACAAGACCGCGGAGTTCCTCTCCGCCAACGGTTTCGAGGCGGTGCCCTACCACGCGGGGCTGGACTCGGGCACCAGGGCGCGCAACCAGGCCCGGTTCCTGCGCGAGGACGGGCTGATCGTGGTGGCCACCATCGCCTTCGGTATGGGCATCGACAAGCCCGACGTGCGTTTCGTGGCCCACCTGGACCTGCCGAAGTCGGTGGAGGGCTACTACCAGGAGACCGGCCGCGCCGGGCGGGACGGGCTGCCGTCCACGGCCTGGCTGGCCTACGGGCTGCAGGACGTGGTGCAGCAGCGCAAGATGATCGACACCTCCGAGGGTGACGACGCGCACCGGCGCAAGCTGGGCCAGCACCTCAACGCGATGCTCGCGCTGTGCGAGACGGTGGAATGCCGCCGGGTGCAGCTGCTGAACTACTTCGGGCAGCAGGGGCAGCCGTGCGGCAACTGCGACACCTGCCTGAACCCGGCGGAGCCCTGGGACGGCACGGTGGCGGCGCAGAAGCTGCTGTCCACGGTCTACCGGCTCAAGCGCGAGCGGAACCAGAAGTTCGGCGCCGGGCAGGTGGTGGACATCCTGCTCGGCAAGAAGACAGCCAAGATCATCGAGCACAACCACGACGCGCTGACCGTCTTCGGCATCGGGGCCGATCTGCGGGAGCAGGAGTGGCGGGCGGTGGTCCGGCAGCTGCTGGCGCAGGGCCTGCTGGCGGTGGAGGGCGATTACGGCACGCTGGTGCTCACCGAGGCCAGCGCGCAGGTGCTCAGCCGTCAGCGCGAGGTGCTGCTGCGGCGCGAGCCGGAGCGGCCGGTGAGCAAATCCAGTCAGGCCAAGGCGAAGAAGGCCGCGGTGGTGGCGGATCTGTCACCGGAGGCGACGGCGTTGTTCGAGCAGCTGCGCGCCTGGCGGGGCGCGGTGGCCAAGGAGATCGCCAAGCCTGCCTACGTGATCTTCCACGACGCCACGCTGCGCACCATCGCCACCGAGCGCCCGGCCACCCTGGCTGCGCTCGGCGGCATCAGCGGTATCGGCGAGGCGAAGCTGGAGGCCTACGGCCAGCAGGTGCTCGACGTCCTGCACGGAGGCGCCGAATGAGGTTATGACTCAGGACAGGGTGAGCGCGTACAACTCAATACGCGGATCGTTGGGCAGGGTGATGGAGCGGATCGCCTTGGCCGGATCCAGCGGCACGGTCTGGCCGAACAGCCTGACCGGCGGGCCGTCGATCCCGGTGCCCGCCTTGATCCGGTGTGGCATCTCCAGCAGCACGGTGGTGCCTGCCGGGGTCGAGCCCGCCCAGTCGCCGACGACGACCGCGGCCTCGACAGTGGCGCCGTCGGCGTAGCGGATGGTCAGTGGCGCGGTGACCGGGCCGTTGTGGCTGGCGGAGACCAGTTTCAGGCTGCTATGCCTGCCTTCGGGCAGCAGCAGGGACTGGCCGCGGGACTCGACGAAGTTGGGCTTGGTCCCGCTGGGATCCGGGGCGGCGTAGGTGGTGGCCGCCCAGGTGACCGGGCCGGGTGCCGGCAGCAGGGCAGCGTCGTAACTCCAGCCACCGCCGTCGAAGTCGCCCTCGGCGGAGGCGGTCACGGTGGCGGTGCCGTCGTGCTCGGCCACGGTGGCCAGGTTCACCGCGCACTGGGTGCCGCTGGTGCTCGCGCAGGTGGCGGCGGTGCGCAGTTCGACG
Organism: Crossiella sp. CA198; assembly: GCF_052078295.1. Classification (NCBI taxonomy): domain Bacteria; kingdom Bacillati; phylum Actinomycetota; class Actinomycetes; order Pseudonocardiales; family Pseudonocardiaceae; genus Crossiella; species Crossiella sp. CA198. The sequence goes on along the minus strand of NZ_JBQJIM010000043.1, from coordinate 35,463 downwards.
GTGAGTTCGCGGATGACCTTGTTGCCGTCCAGGGCCTCCGCCCGCACCAGCACCGGGTACTTGCCGGCCGGCGTGCCAGCCGGGACGGTGAGGGCCAGTGGCACGGTCTGCTGGGTCGGCAGCCGCTGGGAGCGCAACAGGATCGGCGCCTGCGGGCCGTCGAGCCGCCAGCCCGCCGGGGCGGTGGTCCGGATCTGGGCGGCCAGGACGCCCGGGGACTGGCCCAGCACGTCCAGCGGCAGGGTGGCCTGTTGCGGGCTCGCCGAGGTGGGCAGCACCGCGGTGGGCTGGCGCAGGGACGCGTCGAGGTGGTGGCGCGGGTCGGCTGCCGAGCGGTTGATCGACGGCGGCTCGTCCTGGCGGCCGGTGCCCCACTGCGACGGGGTGCTGCCCAGGGTGTGCGCCAGGGTCCCGCCGCGGGCGAGGTCGGCCCAGGACAGCCAGGTCCGGGTGACCGGCCGGTTGTCCAGCGACACCCGTTGCACGTAACGGTTCGCATCGCTCGCGCCGGGCGCGGTGACGGTGAGCGTGCCGCCCTGGCGGCCGCCCCAGTCGCCGATGCGCACGGTCGCGGTCGGGAACTGCGGACTGGACAGGGCGAGGAAGTTGGCGCCGCTCATGGTCGGGTACAGCCCGAGAGAGGAGAAGACATACCAGGCTGACATGGTGCCCAGGTCGTCGTTGCCGGTCATGCCGTCCGGGCCGGTGGTGAACAGGGTCATGGCGGCGCGGACCACGGTCGCGGTCTTGGCGGGCGCGCCTGCCCACAGGTACATGTAGGGCGCGTGCAGGTCGGGTTCGTTGTTCGGGTTGTAGGTGGGTTTGCCGTAGTAGTCGTAGGGATCGGTGATCCAGTCCTTGCGCGCGGTGCCCGCCGGGTCGCGCAGCAGCTTGTCGTAGGCGAAGAAGCGGTCCAGTCGCGCTTCGGTGGCCTTGCGGCCGCCCATCAACTCGACCAGTCCGGCCGGGTCCTGGGGTACCAGCCACTGGTACTGGTGGGCGCCGCCCTCGTGGAACTGGTGCCCGGCGCCGACCGGGTCATACGGGGTGACCCAGGTGCCGTCCTTGGTGCGCGGGCGGAACTGGCTGATGCCCTTGTCCCACAGGTTGCGGTACCACTGGCCGCGTTCGCCGAACATCCGCGCGTCGGCGCGTTCGCCGAGGGCGTCGGCGAGCAGGGCCAGCGAGGCATCGGCGGCCGCGTACTCCATGGTCGCCGAGGCCGGGTGCACGCAGTCGTTGTCGCCGCCCTTGTGCGCACAGTCGACGCCGAGTTTGAGACCGGAGGGGATGTAGCCACGCTTGTTGTAGTAGTCAACGCCGGACCGTCCATTGTAGACGGAGTTGGCCGGCGGGGTGGCGGTGGCGTTCTTGCGCAGCAAGGTGTACGCCTCGCGTTCGTGCCCGGCGAGCAGGCCCTTGGACCACGCCTCGACCAGGAACGGGGTGACCGGGTCACCGGTCATGATGTTGGTCTCGCTGTTGGCCAGCGCCCAGCGCGGCAGCCAGCCGCCGTCCCGGCCCGCGGCCAGCACGGACAGCGCGACATCCCTGGCCACCTGGGGTTCCAGCATTTCCAGCAGCTGGTTCTGCGGGCGGTAGGTGTCCCACAGGGACAGGTTCTGGTACGGGGTGAAGTCGGTGGCGGTGCGCACCTTGTCGTCGAAGCCGAGGTACTTGCCGTCGACGTCGCCTGCCAGGTTGGGGTGCAGCAGGGAGTGGTAGAGCGCGGTGTAGAAGGCGGTCTGCCGTTCGGTGCTGCCGCCGCCGACGCTCACCGAGCGCAGCCGCTGCTGCCAGGCCTGGTGCAGCTTGGCGCGCACGGCGTCGAAGTCGTGCGCGGCGCCGGTCTCGGCGGTGAGGTTGCGGCGGGCGCCGTCCAGGCCGGTGTAGGACAGGCCGACCTTGACCACGACATCGCGGTCGGTGGCGGCGTCGAAGCTCACCCAGGCGCCGTTGCCGCCCGCGCCGGCGGCATCGCGGGTGTCCGGGCGTTTGGCGGTGCCGCGCCAGGTGCCGAACGCGCTGAACGGACGGTCGAAACTGGCCGTGAAGTAGACGGTGTGGTCATCCTTGCCCGCGCAGAACCCGCCAGCCCGGACCCGGCCCTCGATGGTCCGGTCACCGACGACGTGGATCTCCGAGTCGTGCACGCCCTGGTTGGCCTTGCCGGTGTTGAACAGCACGTTGGCCGCGGCGGTCGCCGGGAAGGTGTAGCGCTGCCAGCCGGTGCGCTCGGTCGCGGTCAGTTCGGCGTTGATCCCGTAGCGGGACAGCCCGACCCGGTAGTAGCCGGGGCTGGCCTGTTCGTCGGCGTGGGAGTACTTGGAGCGGTAGCCGGTGTGCTCGACCGAGTCGACCGGCCCGGTGGTGGGCATGATCGGCAGTTCACCGGCCACCCCGCAGCCGACCCCGGAGAGGTGAGTCTGGCTGAACCCGTGGATCTGGTCCTGCTTGTAGTCGTAGCCGCCCTGGCCGCCGGTGTCCGGGCTGACCTGGACCATGCCGAAGGGCGCGCTGGCCCCGGGAAAGGTGTTGCCGAAGTTCTGGGTGCCGACGAACGGGTTGACCAGCGTGGTCGGGTCGGCCACCGGTTGCGCGGAGGCGGTCGCGGGCGCGAACAGCCCGCCGGCCAGCAACGCCACGGCCAGCGCGGGCGCGAGTGAGCGCGTCCGGGCGGGTGCGGGCTTCCTGGCGTGCGCGACGGTTCTGCCGGGAGATGGTGACAAGGTTCCGCCCCCTCGCTGACAACGTTGTCGGAGTCAGAGCGACCATGCCACGGAGGGCCGACCCACGAAAAGGGCCTGTCCGGGGAACTGTCCGATTTTGGCCCTGACTGCCGGAACCCAGCGCTGGGCCGGGGGGCGGGGACTGGCAGGAGGCGCGACGGGCGACGGCGATCCGAGGCGGGCGGGCGGGCGACCCGCGGCGTGCGGCGGGCGGGCGGCGGGCGGCGGGCGGCAATCCTCGGCGGGCGGCCGTTGAGTGGCTGGTCGGGGTACTCGGGCAGACTGGCGGGCATGACCGTTGTTGATGTTCGGCCGCGGCGGCGGGTGCTGGCTTGGCTGGGCTGGGCAGGGCTGGCGCCGGTGACGTTGCTCGTCGTGGTCCGGGTCACGGGGCTGGATGACGGGAATGTGCTGGCGTTGCCGATGGCGGGGTTGCCGTTGGTGGCGGTGGGGACCGTGCTGGTCGCGGTGGTGCTGGGGGTATTGCGGTTGCGGGCGGCCTGGCTGGCCGCGGTGCTGGCGTTGGTGCAGGTGGTGGTGATCATGCCGCGGTTTGTCGCCACGGGGGGCGAGGCCGGGCCGGTGCGGTTGCGGGTGGGGACGGTGAACAGCCTGGTGGGGCGGGTGGACGCGCGGGCGTTGGTGGAACTGGTGCGGACGCAGCGGCTGGATGTGCTCGCGGTGCAGGAACTGCCCTCGGCGGGAGTGCGGGCGCTGGCGGCGGCGGGGATCGATTCCGTGTTGCCGCATCAGGAGTTGCGGCCGGAGGCGGACACCTCGCTGTACTCGCGGTTGCCGTTGAGCGCCGGTGGGTTGCTGGCCGCGCCTACCGAGTGGCCGCAGACGGTGGCCAGGGTCGAGGTGGGTGGGCGGTCGATCCAGTTCGTGGGGGTGCACACGTTCTGGCCGGTGGGGGATCCGGTGCGGTGGGCGCGGGATCTGGACTCGTTGCGGTCGGTGGCGGGGCGGGATGTGGTGATGCTGGGCGATTTCAACGCGACGCTGGATCACGCCTCGTTCCGCAGGCTGTTATCGGCGGGGATGGTGGACACGCACGCGGAGTTGGGGCGGGGGTGGGCGCCGACCTGGCCTGCTGATGGCTGGGCGCCGCCGGTGGTGGAACTGGATCATGTGTTGCACGGGGCGGGGCTGACCGGGGTCTCGGTGGCCGAGCACAGCCTGGGCGGGACGGATCACCGCATGGTGGTGGCCGAGCTGGCCCTAGCCTGACCTGCGCGGAGTACAGTATCGGCTGGTACGGAAGGAGGCTGGGATGGCGATCGGGCGACCCCGGGAATTCGACGTCGACCAGGCCCTGGACCGGGCGCTGGAGGTCTTCTGGCGGCATGGCTACGAGGGCGCGGCCATGTCCGATCTCACCGCGGCCATGGGCATCAACCGGCCGAGCCTGTACGCGGCCTACGGCAACAAGGAATCGCTGTTCCGCAAGGCGTTGGAGCGCTACACCACCGGTCCCGCGCGGCACGTGTCCGAGGCGCTGGCCGAGCCGACCGCGCGGGCCACGGCCGAGCGGCTGCTCTACGGCACGGTGGACGCGGTGACCGCGGACGGGTGCCCGCGCGGCTGCCTGGTGGTGCAGGGCGCGCTGGTCACCGGGAATGGCGCGGACGGGGTGCGGGCGGAGATCTCGGCGCACCGGATGGCGGTGGAGGTTCAGCTGCGGGAGCGGTTCGAGCGGGCCCAGGCCGAGGGGGATCTGCCCGGGTCGGCGAGTGCGGCGGAGTTGGCGCGGCTGGTGATGGTGGTCAGCCAGGGGATGTCGGTGCACGCGGCGGATGGGGTGGGGCGCGCGGAACTGCGCCGGGTGGTGGAGATGGTGCTGGCGAACTTCCCGCGGTAGGTGGGGAGGGGTGGGCGCCGAGGGTGAGCCGGGCTGGTCGTGGAGGGGCATCGCGGCGACTGGCTTCGGGGTGAGGACCGGCCGGGGCGTGCGGCGGGCGGGGCGTTTCCGGGCTGGTGGGCCCATCGTGGCAGTCGGGCCGGGGGCGCTGCGCGACTGGCCGGGCTCGTCGCGGTTTCTAGCGGGGCGTGTACTGGGTCAGGGTGGTGCTGGTGCGAACCAGGTCGCGGAGTTCGGGCAGGGTTTGGTCGGTGCGGAGTTGGACCAGGGCGTTGCCCAGGGCGGCTGCTTCCACCGGGCCTGCGATGACCGGGAGCCGGCAGGCGTTGGCGGTGAGTTGGCAGAGCAGTTCGTTGGCCGCGCCGCCGCCGACCAGGTGCACGACCTCCACCCGCGCGCCGGAGAGTTGGGCGGCTTCGGTGATGGTGTGGTGGAAGGCGTTGGCCAGGCTGTCCAGGATGCAGCGAACCAGGTGGGGGCGGGTGTGCGGGACTGGCTGGTCGTGGGTGGCGCACCACTGGCGGATGCGGGTGGGCATGTCGCCTGGGGGTAGGAAGATCGGGTCGTCTGGGTTGATCAGGGTGTGGGTGGGCAGGTCGGCCGCCGCCTTGAGCAGGGGGGTCAGCTCGGATTGGGCGTTCCAGGTGCGGAGGCATTCCTGGAGTAGCCAGAGGCCCATGTTGTTGCGTAGGTAGCGGATGGTGCCGTCGAGGCCGCGTTCGTTGGTGAAGTTGGCTTCGCGGCTGGCGGGGGTGAGGACGGGATGGTCCAGTTCTACGCCGGCCAGGGCCCAGGTGCCGCAGGAGATGTAGGCGAAGTGGCGGGTTTGGGTGGGGATGGCGGCGATGGCGGAGGCGGTGTCGTGGCTGGCGACCCTGGTGACCGGGATGGGGTGGGGGAAGCCGAGGTCGGGTTTCAGGCTGCCCGCTGGGGTTCCTGGGTCGCGCAGTGGGGGGAAGATGTGGGGTGGGATGCCCAGGTCTGCCATCAGGGCGGTCAGCCACTGTCCACTGTGGACGTCCAGGAGCTGGGTGGTGGAGGCGTTGGTGCGTTCGGCGGCGCGGTCGCCGGTGAGCCAGTAGGTGAGCAGGTCCGGGATCAGCAGCAGGCAGTCCGCCGCGGGCAGGCGCGGTCCGTCTACTTCGGACATCAACTGGAAGAGGGTGTTGATGCGCAGGAGTTGCAGGCCGGTGTGGGTGTAGAGCTGGTCGGGTGGGATCTTGGCGAGTACCCGGTCCAGCTGGCCCTCGGTGCGGTGGTCGCGGTAGTGCACGGGCAGGCCGAGCAGGCCGCCGTCTGGCGCGAGCAGCGCGTAGTCCACGGCCCAGGAGTCGATTCCGATGCTGTGCACGGGATTTCCGTCGGCGGTGAGTTCGCGCAGGCCGTGCAGCACGCCTTGGTGGAGCTGGACCGGGTCCCAGTGCAGGGTGCCAGCCAGGGTGACGGGGGTGTTGGCGAAACGGTGGACCTCGGTGAGGGTCAGCCCGCCCGAGCCGGCCTCAACCGACATCACCCGGCCGCTGGAGGCGCCGAGGTCCACCGCCGCGACCCTCACACGAGGCCCCGGCGTACCGCCCATACGATCACCTGGATGGAGCTGGAGAAGCCGAGCTGGTTGCACATCGCGCGGGTGCGCCTGCGCACGGTGCGCTCGGACAGTTCCAGCCTGCGGGCGACCGCGTCGATCGGCAGTCCGGTCGAGAGCAGCCGGAGCAGGGTGACCTCCTCGTCACTGAGCACGGCGTGGTCTCGGATGTTGTCGGCTACCACCATGGTGGTCCCTCCTGGCGTTTCGTTGATCCTCTGGTAGCTCATCTCAGGAACGCCGCCGTCACTCCGCTGTCCACCGGTATGTGCACCCCGGTGGTGCGGCTGAGTTCGCCCGCGGTCAGCACATAGACCGCGGCCGCGACGTGTTCCGGCAACACCTCTGCCTTGAGCAGGGTGCGTTGCGCGTAGTAGCTCCCCAGTTCGGTTTCCGGAACGCCGTACACGGCGGCGCGTTGCGCGCCCCAGCCGCCGGCGAAGATCCCGGAACCGCGGACCACCCCGTCCGGGTTGATCCCGTTCACCCTGATGCCGTGCTCCCCCAGTTCCGCCGCGAGCAGGCGGACCTGATGTGCCTGGTCGGCTTTTGCCGCACCGTAGGCGATGTTGTTCGGACCGGCGAAAACGCCGTTCTTGCTGGCGATGTAGACGATGTCGCCGCCGAGGCCCTGCCGGGTCATGGTGCGGGCCGCGGTCCTGGCGACCAGGAACGAGCCCCTGGACATCACCCGGTGCTGGATGTCCCAGTCGGCGTCGGTGGTCTCGGTCAGCGGTTTGGAGATGGACAGTCCGGCGTTGCTGACCACCAGGTCGACCCCGCCGAAAGCCAGGCAGGCCTTGGCGAACGCGGCCTCGACCGAGGCTGAGTCGGTGACGTCGGCGACGACCGCCGCGGCGATGTCGGGGCCGCCGATCTCCGTGGCCGCGGCCGCCGCCTTGGCACCGTCCACATCGGACACGATGACGCAGGCGCCCTCGGCGGCCAGCCGGGTGGCGGTGGCCTTGCCGATGCCGGAGGCCGCGCCGGTGACCAGCGCTACCCGGCCCGCCAAGGGTTTCGGCGCCGGGCGGCGGCGGAGTTTGGCCTCTTCCAGGTCCCAGTACTCGATGCGGAACTTCTCCGCCTCCGGGATGGGCTGGTAGCTGGAGAGGGCTTCGGCGCCGCGCATCACGTTGATGGCGTTGACATAGAACTCGGCGGCGACGCGGGCGGTCTGCTTGTCCGGGCCGTAGGAGAACATGCCGACGCCGGGCACCAGCACGATGGCCGGGTCCGCGCCGCGCATGGGCGGGGAGTCCGGGGTGGCGTGCCGGGTGTAGTAGGCGCGGTAGTCGTCGCGGTAGGCGGCGAACTCGGCGGCGGCGTTGGCCGGGTCGGTGAGCAGCAGGGGCCGGATCTTGGTGCGCAGGAAGTGATCCGGGCAGGAGGTGCCGAGCGCGGCCAGCGCGGGCAGGCGGTCCCGGCTGAGGAAGTCGAGCACCTCGGGGGTGTCGGTGAAGTGGCCGACCTGGTTGCGGCCGGTGTCGGTGCGGCTGGAGGTGGAGGCCAGGCCGCGCAGCAGCGGGGCCAGTTCCGCCGCCCTGGCAAGGCGTTCGGACTCGGGCAGCGGTGTCCACTCCGGACGTACGGTGCCGAATGGTTCGGGTCGGCCGCGGTCCTCGATGAACTCCTGGGCGCGGCGGATGATCTCCAGGGAGTGTGCCTGGCACTGCGCGGAATCCTTGCCCCAGGCGGTGATGCCGTGGCCGCCGAGGATGACGCCGATGGCGTCGGGGTGCTCGCGGTGGATCGCGGCGATGTCCAGGCCGAGCTGGAAACCGGGCCGCCGCCAGGGCACCCAGGCCACCCGGCCGCCGAAGCACTCGCGGACCAGGGCCGCTCCCCCGGCGGCGGTGGCCAGCGCGATCCCGGCGTCCGGGTGCAGGTGGTCCACGTGCGGGGCGTTCACCAGGCCGTGCATGGCGGTGTCGATGGACGGGGCCGCGCCGCCCTTGCCGTGCAGGCAGAAGTCGAAGGCGGCGACCATCTCGTCCTCGCGTTCGACCCCAGGGTAGACCTGGGTCAGGGCCCGCAGGCGGTCCAGGCGGAGCACGGCCAGGCCCGACTCGGTGAGCGTGCCCAGATCACCGCCGGATCCCTTGACCCACAACAGTTCCACGTCGGTTCCGGTCACCGGGTCGACGGCGGTGGCCTTGGCGGAGGCGTTGCCGCCTGCATAGTTGGTGTTACGCGGGTCCGCGCCGAGCGCGTGGCCGCGGGCCAGCAGGGCGGTCACCTCGGGGTGGGTCACGCGCCCCACCCCAGTCCGCCGCCGATCCGCTCGGCCTCGATGTGCTCCTGGTACCCGCTGCGGTAGAACGCGCCCAGCGGGTCCGGGTCCAGGCCCTGGTCCTGACGGAGTTCGGCCAGCAGCGGGCGGACGTCGGTGCTGAAGGCGTCCATCACCACCGCGTGCGCGCCGAGCACATCGCCGTCGCGTTGTGCCTCCCGCAACGCGTCCCGGTCCACCAGCAGTGCCTTGGCGGTGGCCTCCTGCACGTTGAGGATGGAGCGGATCATCGCGGGCACGCTGGGTTCCAGGTTGTGGCACTGGTCGAGCATGAACTCGATGCCGCTGTCCGGGGCCAGGCCGCCCGCGCCGTGGATCTCGTGCAGGATGCGGAAGAGCTGGAACGGGTCGGCCGCGCCGACCATGAGGTCGTCGTCGGCGTAGTTGCGGCTGTTGAAGTGGAAGCCGCCGAGTCGCCGCTCGCGCAGCAGCACGGCCACCAGGAACTCGATGTTGGTGCCGGGCGCGTGGTGACCGGTGTCCACCAGCACCTGGGCCCGCTCGCCGAGCCGGAGGCAGTGCGCGAACGCGGTGCCCCAGTCGGGCACGTCCATGGTGTAGAAGTGCGGTTCGAAGAACTTGTACTCCAGCAACAGCCGCATGTCCGCGGGCATGGCCGCGTACACCTGCGCCAGGCCCGCGGCGAGGCGGTCCTGGCGGGCGCGGATATCGTCCTGGCCGAGGTAGTTGGTGCCGTCGGCCAGCCACACCGAGAGCACGCTGGAGCCGGTCTGCCTGCCGATCTCCACGCATTCCAGCAGGTGGTCCACTGCTTTGGCGCGAATGGCGGAGTCCGGGTGGCAGATGCTGCCGAGCTTGTACTCGTTGTCCTGGAAGACGTTCGGGTTGATCGCGCCGAGCCGGATGCCGCAGCTCGCGGCGTAGCGGGCCAGCGCCGGGTAGTCCTCGACCCGGTCCCAGGGGATGTGCAGGGCGATGCTGGGGGCGACGCCGGTGAACTCGTGCACGCAGGCCGCGTCGTCGATCTTCTCCTCCGGCGTGCGCGGCACCCCGGCCTTGGCGAAGACCTTGAACCGGGTGCCGGAGTTGCCGTAGGCCCAGGAGGGGGTTTCGATCCGCTGGGCGCGCAGCACGCGTTTGGCGTTGTGCCGCAAGGTGTTCTCACTCATGGTCGGCTCCCCCCTCTCAGAAGTCGAAGCGGTCGACGTTGTCCGTGGTGAAGACCGTCGGTGGCCCCAGTACGATCTCACCCGATTGGCCGATCGTGTACTCGCCGAGGCTGCCCGCGGCGAACTTCTGCCCTTGTGAACCAGTCACCCTGCCCGAAGCGAGCGCCGCCGCGGCCTGGGTGGCGAGGTAGCCGAGTTTGGCCGGTTCCCACAGTGCGAAGGACTTCACCGTGCCGTTCTTGACGAAGGCCCGCAGCTGGTTCGGCGTGCCCAGGCCGGTGAGCGCGACTTTGCCCTGGTAGGCCGAGGAACTGAGGTAGCGGGCCGCGGCGGCGATGCCGACCGTGGTGGGCGAGATGATGCCCTTGAGGTTGGGGTGCGCGGCCAGCAGGGCCTGGGTTTTCTGGAAGGAGGTCTGGTCGTCGTCGTTGCCGTAGGCGGTCTCGACCAGTTTCAGCTTGGCGTATCCCGGTTTCGCCAGTTCCTGTTTCATGATCTCGATCCAGGTGTTCTGGTTGGTGGCGTTGGCGGTGGCCGAGAGGATGGCGAACTCCCCTTCGCCGCCAATGGTTTCGGCGAGCAGTTCGATTTGTTTGACCGCGATGTCGGTGGAGTTGACCTGGTTCACGAACAGGTCGCGGGCGTCCGCGGCCACATCGGAATCGAGGGTGACCACCTTCATGCCCTGGGCGCGGGCGGTTTTCAGTGCGGGCGCGACCGCGTTGGGGTCGTTGGCGGCCAGCACCAGTGCGTCCTGGCGTTGCTGGGCGGCGGTGTTGATGTAGGTGACCTGGGAGGCGGCACTGGCGTCGGAGGGTCCGGTGGTCTTGACCTCGGCCTGGAGTTCCTTGCCCGCGTTCTCCGCGCCGCCGCGGACCACGGTGAAGTAGGGGTTGTTGACCTGCTTGGGCAAGTAGGTGATCTTGAGTCCGGTGCGCAGCGGGGCCTGCGGGTTGGCAGTGGTGGCGCTGCCGGTCGGGCCGCCGTTGCCGGTGGAGTTCTCCCGGGTGGTGCCGCCGCAGGCGCCGAGCAGCAACGCTCCACTGAGGACGGTCGCGAGCAAAACTGGTGGTCTCATGGGTCCTGCCTTCCGCGGAGAGGGGCGAGCACGCTCACCAGCAGCAGCAGGCCGGTGACGATGGTGAGGACTTCGGTGGGGACGTCGTTGAGGATGAGCACGTTGCGCAACGCGCCGAGCACAAGCACGCCGGCGATCACGCCGAACAGGGTGCCGCGGCCGCCGAAGATGGACACGCCGCCGAGTAGCACGGCGGCGACCACAGCGAGTTCCAGGCCGGTGCCGTTGTCCGCGCGGGCACTGGAGAAACGCAGGGTGTAGACGATTCCGGCCAGGGCGGCGACCGCGCCGGCCAGGGTGAAGGCGAGGAACTTGACCTGGCGCACCCGGATGCCGGCGAACCGGGCGGCCTCGGCGTTGGCGCCGATGGCGAACACCGCGCGGCCGTAGGAACTCGCGTGCAGCAGCACCCCGAACACCACGGCCAGCAGCGCGAACAGCAGCATGGGCCAGGGAATTCCGGTGCCGGGCACCGGCTCGGTGCCAAAACTGCTGTAGCTGGGCGGGAAATCGGCGACGGCGGTGTCGCCGAGCAGGACCAGGGCCAGGCCGCGGTAGAGCGCGAGGGTGCCGATGGTGACGGCCAGGGAGGGCAATCCCAGTGCGGTGACCAGGAATCCGTTGACCGCGCCGCAGAGCGCGCCTGCCAGGATCACCACCGGCAGGATGGCTTCCAGGGGCCAGTTGGCCTGCCACAGCACGCCGATCAGCGCGCTGGACAGGCCGAGCACCGAGGCCACCGACAGGTCGATCTCGCCAGCGACCACGACAATGGTGAGCGGCAACGCGATCAGCGCGATCTCGCCGATGTCCAGGCCGAGGTAGAACAGGTTCTGGCTCGATCGGAAGCCGCTGCCCGCGCTCAGCGCGATGACCAGCAGCACGAACACGAGCGCGGTTTCCCAGCGCAGCAGGGTTTTCACCCGGTCACCTCCGTCGGGCGGCGGGCGGCGCGGCGTAGCGCGGCGGCCAGCCGGAGGGCGAGCAGCCGGTCCACGGTGATCGCGGCCAGCAGCAGCGCGCCGGTGATCGCCTGCTGCCAGAACGCGGGCACGCCCAGCACGGCGAGCGAACTGGCGATGGTGCCCAGCAGCAGCGCGCCGAGCGCGGCCCCGTGCGCCGAGCCGGAGCCGCCGAAGATGGCCACCCCGCCGACCACCACCGCGGCCACCACCTGGAGTTCCAGGCCGGTGCCCGCGGCGGCGTCGACCGTGCCGTAGCGGGCGGTCCACAGCGCGCCGGCGAGGCCGGCGATCAGGCCCGAGGCCAGGAAGACGCCGAACACCCTGCGCCGCACCGGGATGCCGGCCAGCACCGCGGCCTCCGGGTGCGAGCCGATGGCGTACAGCTCGCGGCCGGAACGGTAGTTACGCAGGTAGTAGGCGGCGGCGAGGACCACGAGCAGGGTGAGCAGCACCAGGTTCGGCAGGCCGAGCAGGGTGCCGCCGCCGAAGCCGAGCAGGGCCTCGGGCAGGTCGCCCGCGTTGACCTGTTGTCCTTGCGCGATCAGGTAGTCCAGGCCGCGGAAGACGTAGAGCGTGCCCAGGGTGACCACCAGGCTGGGCACCCGGCCGAGCGCGACCACCGCGCCGTTGACCGCGCCGCAGACCAGGCCGATGCCCAGTCCCAGCAACAGGATCAGCGGGAACGGCAGGTCAGGGTTGGCCGCGGCGGTGCTCGCGGTGAGGAAGGCGGACAGGCCGAGCACCGAGCCGACGGACAGGTCGACGTTGCGGGTGAGCACCACCGCGGTCTGCCCGACCGCGAGCAGCGCGATCAGCGCGGCGTTCAGCAGCAGGTCCTGGATGCTGTGCCCGGCAAGGAAACGCGGGTTCACCAGGGCGGTGCCGAGCAGCACGACGAGCAGGGTGGCGAGGATGCCGAGTTCGCGGAACCGGGCCAGTGCGCTCATGCCGGGACCGCCTGTCCGGTGGCGGCGAGCGCGATGTTCTCCTCGGTGGCGCGTTCGCCGCGGAGTTCGGCGGCCAGCCTGCCCTCGTGCATGACCAGCACCCGGTCGGCCAGGCCGAGCACCTCGGGCAGTTCGGAGGAGATCATCAGGATGGCCACGCCTTCGGCCGCGAGTTCGCCGAGCAGCCGGTGCACCTCGGCCTTGGCGCCGATGTCCACACCCCGGGTGGGTTCATCCACGATGAGCACTTTGGGCTTGCGGGACAACCACTTCGCGAGCACCACCTTCTGCTGGTTGCCGCCGGAGAGCCTGCCGACCGGATCGCCGAGCCGGGCGTATTTCAGCCGCAGTCGCAGTGCCCAGTCGGTGGCCAGCGCGGTTTCGGATCTGCGGCGGAGCAGGCCGCCGCGACTCAGCTCGGGCAGTGAGGCCAGCGCGATGTTGCGTTCGATCGAGGCGGCCAGTACCAGGCCCTGGGCCCGCCGATCCTCTGGCACAAAGCCGATCCCGGCGGTCATGGCGGCTCGCGGCGACCCCTGCCGCAACCGGCGGCCCTCGATCTGGACAGCGCCCGCGTCCGGCCGGTCGATGCCGAAGATCGCCCTGGCCACCTCGCTGCGCCCGGCGCCGACCAGTCCGGAGAGGGCGAGGATCTCGCCGGCGCGCAGCTCGAAGGAGATGTCGGTGAACACGCCCTCGCGGGTCAGCCGGTCGACCCGCAGCCGGACCTCGCCGACAACGTTGTCAGCTTGCGGGAAAAGGGCGGCGAGGTCGCGGCCGACCATCCGGCGGACCAGGTCGGCCGGGGTGACCCCGGTCAGTTCACCGGTCCACACCAGGCCGCCGTCGCGCAGCACGGTGGCGTCCTGGCAGAGCGCGAACACCTCGTCCAGGCGGTGCGAGACGAACAGCACCGCCACCTCCTGACGCAGCAACGCGCGGGTGACCTCGAACAGCCGGGCGACCTCGGCCGGGGACAGCGCGGCGGTCGGCTCGTCCATCACGATCACCCTGGCGGCGAAGGACAGCGCCTTGGCGATCTCCACCACCTGCTGGTCGGCGATGGACAGGCCACGGGCGGGCGCGGCCGGGTCCAGGGTCACGCCGAGGCGGGTGAACAGGTCTTTCGTCGCCTGATGCAGGGCGGGGTGGTCGATCCGGCGGCCGCGGCGGCGCGGCTGGCGGCCCATGAACACGTTCTCCGCCAGGGACAGATCCGGGAACAGCGCGGGTTCCTGGTGGATCACCGCGATCCCGGCGACCCGCGCGGCGGCCGGGTCGGCGAGGGTGGTGACCTGGCCGTCGACGAGCAGTTCGCCGCGGTCCGGCCGGTGCACGCCGCCGAGCACCTTGATCAACGTGGACTTGCCTGCCCCGTTCTCGCCGAGCAGCGCGTGCGCGCGGCCGGGGCGCAGTTCGAGCCCCGCGCCGGTGAGCGCGCGGACGGCGCCGAAGCTCTTCTCGATCCCGCGCAACGCGAGGACCGGCGGCCGATCAGACGACGATGTCACCCGGCAGCTCCCTTGTTCCTAGGCCCTGCCCCCGATCGGGATGAAACGTTTCAATCCTGCGGTGCCAGCCAGTTTGGGAGGGTTACAGTGCCCTGTCAAGGACAGCCGGAGGGGTTTTGATCCGGTGCACCCGGCCAGCCGAACGGAGCGAAGGCGGACCATGGGCCATTCGGTGAGCGTGCGTGAGGTGGCCGAGCTGGCCGGAGTCTCCCTGGGCACCGTGTCGAATGTGCTGAACTCGCCGGACCGGGTCGCCCCACGCACCAGGGAACGGGTGCTGGCCGCGATGAGCGAACTCGGCTTCGTGCGCAACGAGTCCGCCCGCCAGCTCCGGGCCGGGACCGGGCGAACGATCGGCCTGGTGGTCCTGGACGTCAGCAACCCGTTCTTCACCGACGTCGCCCGCGGCGTGGAGGAGGCCGCCACCGAGGCTGGCCACTCGGTCATCCTGTGCAACAGCGACTCCAACCCCGACCGCGAGCACCGGCACCTGGAAGTCCTTGCCCAGCAACGGGTGCACGGCGTGTTGATCACTCCCAGCCGGGACTCCCTGGCGGAGATCCGGCGGCTGCAGCAGCGCGGGGTGTCGGTGGTGCTGCTGGACCACCCGGCCCCGGCCAAGGACATCTGCTCAGTGGCGGTGGACGACCGGACCGGCGGCGCGCTGGCCATCAATCACCTGCTGGCGCAGGGATTCGCCCGGATCGTGATGGTCACCGGGGCGGCGCATGTGCGGCAGGCGGCGGAACGGCGCTTGGGCGCCTACGACGCGCTGGGCAAGGCCGGGCTCGCGGAGTCGGCGCTACAGGTGATCGAGGTGCCCTCGCTGACGGTGGCCGCCGGGTTGCGGGCCGGGGAGGAGATCCTGGCCCGGCCGGACCGGCCGCGGGCGGTGTTCTGCGCCAACGATTTGCTGGCGCTGGGGGTGTTGCAGGCGATGGTGCGCTCGGGGGTGCGGGTGCCGGATGAGCTGGCGATCGTCGGGTACGACGACATCGAGTTCGCCGCGGCCGCCGCGGTGCCGCTGACCTCGGTGCGCCAGCCCCGGCACCTGATCGGGCGGACGGCGGCGCAGCTGGTGATCGCGGAGACGTCGAGTCCTGGACAGCACGAGCATCAGCGGGTGTTCTTCACCCCGGAGCTGGTGGTGCGGGAGTCCAGTCGCGGCTGAACTCACCTGGGTGCGAAGTCGCGGACGGTCAGGGCTGCGGCCAGGATGCGGGCGCCCGCCGGATCGGCCGGGCTGTGGCCGGTGAGGGTGGCGATGCGGCGCAGCCGGTAGTTCAGGGTGTTGCGGTGGATGTGCAGTTCCGCGGCGCTGCGGTGCCGGTTGTGGCCGGTGTCCAGGAAGGTGCGCAGGGTCCACAGCAGGTCCTGGTGCGCGGTGAGCTGGTCCAGGATGCGGTGCAGGCGTTCCCGGCCGGGGCCCGGTCGGCAGAGCTGGTATTCCAGCAACACGTCGTCGAGCTGGTAGGCGCCGGGTGGGCGACCCAGCCGGGTGGCCAGGTCGGAGATGTCGGTGGCCTCGTCCACGGCGTGCGGGATCTCGGCCCGGCTGAGCGCGGTGGCCAGGCCGGTGAGCAGGGTGGTGCCCGCGGCCAGGTGCAGGCGTTCGGCCAGGGTCAGCGCGGCGGCGACCTGCCCGGGGATGTCCGGGTCGTCGGCGGGCAGGAGCAGGGTGCCGCCGGTGTGGTTGAAGGCGGCCAGGGCGTGCGCGGGGAGTTCGGCCTGCAGGCGGCGGACCAGGGCGCGGGCGGCCAGTTGCAGGTCGGCGCCGTCGGTGTGCGGGGGTGGGCCCAGGCGCAGGTGCAGGACCAGGTGGGTGTGCGCCAGGGCCAGGCCGAGGCGTTCGGCCAGGGGTTCGGCGGGCGCGCCGGTGAGCAGCGCGGTGACCAGGGCGCGGCGGGCCTCGCGGTGTTCGGCGTCCAGGACCTGTTGTTCGTGCAGGTAGGAGGCTGCCACGGCGGGCACGGCGACGCTGAGGTAATGGAACAGGCCGGGCACGCCGGCGAGGAGTTCGGGGATCTCGTCCGGTTCGGCGAGGGCGGCCATCGCTTCCCAGCCGACCTGGGCGGCGATGTGGTAGGTGCTCAGCACCACGTCCAGGGGCACGCCCTGCTGGGCCCGGCGGATGGCGGCGGCGATCTGCCCGGTCAGCTCATCGGGCCGGGGCGGGCGTTGTTCGCGCAGGCAGCGCAGGTAGAGGTGCAGGTTGAGCGCGATGGCCGCGCTGATCTCCTGGTTGACCAGTTGCGGCGGCAGCTGCTGGTAGCCGGCCGCCCTGGCGAAGAAGGCGGCCAGCACCTGCTCGGCGATCCGCGGGATCTGCTCCTCGGCCCGCCGGTACAGCGCCGCCCGTGGATCGGGCGCGGGTAAGTCCACCACCGCCTGAGCCTTGCCGACCGTTGCGGTAAGCGCAATCCACTCCCGGGGTGCTACCCAGGTAGGCAGCCGCACCAACGGTGACCGCCCGGATTGTGCAGCTGCCCAGCAGTCCTCCCCTGATCGAGCGATACGCGACTTCCGTTGCGGGCGCCGACGGCAGAATCGTGGGCTCCAGGCGGCGGGAGGACGATGGGACAGGATGACGGGGCCGTGCCGAAGTCAGTGGCCGAGTGCATGAAATTACTGCGGCGCAAGGGTTTTCGCCAGAGCTTGGTCCGGGACGAGGTGACCAGGACGGATGCGGTGATGTTCAACCGGGTGTGGCGCGGGGTGCGTGAGACCGTGCTGGCCTACTCCGAGTCCGAGGCGCTGGCCTACCGGGTGCGCACGGGTGACGCGGACGTGACGGATCCGTTCACGGTGGACCCCGATCAGCGGATGTGGCATCACGGCGGCGAGTTCCTGGATGTGGCCAGACAACTTCTCGCGCTGCCCCCGCCGCCGGGGCACAGCGCCTTCGGCTAGCCGGTGGTGAAGGTCCAGGTGCCGGAGCCGACCTCGTATTCCGCGTGGCGAGGGGTGACGCGGAGCCGGGTGGCGCCGGGTGGGGCGGTGATCTCACCGGGGGGCAGGTGGATCTCGGCGGTGGCGCCGACCGGGACGGTGGCGGTGAGGGTCAGGCCGGTAGCGGTCTTGGCCCAGCTGACCCCGGCCTGGCCGCGGACGGTGCTGATGCCAGTTCGGGCCCAGTCCACGCCGGTGCGGGCGTCCGGGCGGATCAGGATCCGTTCGTAGCCGTTGGACAGCGGGCGCAGGCCGCCGACGTTCTCGTAGAGCCACTGGGTGACGGTGCCCTGGAAGTAGTGGTTGCGGGAGCGGGAGTCCTTGTGCCACATCTCCCACATGGTGTCCGCGCCCTGGTCGATCCAGTAGCCCCAGCTCGGTTCGGTGCGCTGGGTGGCGATGGCGTGCGCGAGGTCGGCGTGGCCGTGTGCGGTGAGCACCGGCAGCAGCACGCTGGTGCCCAGGCAGCCGGTGTTGAGGTGGTTGCCGCGCCTGCGGATGTCGGCGGCCAGACTGTCCACAACGGACTGAATGGCCTCCGCTGGCACCAGGTCAAAGGCGAGGGGGATGGCGTTGCTGGTCTGCCGGTAGCCCTGGTCGCGGTCGCTGTTGTAGTGGCCGCCGCGCAGGAAGGTGCGGTTGAGGGTGTCCCTGGCCGCGGCGGCGACCGCCCGGTAGCGGGCCGCGATGTCCTGGTGCCCCAGCAGCTCCCCCAGTTCCGCGACGCCGATCAGCGCGCGGTGCAGGTAGGCGGTGGCGGTGAGGCGGTTGTCCTCGGGGGCCACGCCCCAGGGCGCGTCCGGGGACAGGAAGTCGCCGAGGGCGGTCAGCGCGAGGCCGTCGCGCATCCGGTTGATCTCCCAGTCCAGGTAGCCGGTGAGCGCGGGCCAGTGTTCGGCGGCCAGCCGGTCATCGCCGTACCAGCGGTGCATTTCCCTGGCCAGGAAAGGAAATACCGTGGTCCACTCGGGGGTGGGGGCGAGTTGCCGGTAGCCCCATTTGCCGCCGTTGGGCACGATCACCGGGACCTGGCCCGCGGTGTCCTGGGCGTCGGCCAGATCGCCCACCCATTTGGCGAAGAACCGTTGCATGCCAAAGGCATAGGCCATGCTGGGCGCGCCGACCTGGGCGTCGCCGGTCCAGCCGTTCTTCTCGTACTTGGGCGTGTCGGTGGGCAGCGCGTGCAGGTTGTTCACGATGGTGCGCCGCATCATCCGGTCCAGCTGCTCGAACATCGGTTCGCCGCACCGGAATTCGCTGACCTCGGGCACATCGCTGTGCACCAGCCTGCCGAGCACCTGCTCCGGTCGCGGGCCGGTGATCTCGACGTAGCGGAATCCCTTGTAGGAGAAGCGGGGTTCCCAGGTCTCCGCGCCAGTGCCCGCGGTGAGGTACTCGTCGCGTTGCTGGCGGAGGTCCTTGACGTGTTCGTTGACCGACTGCACGCTGCCGTCCGGGTTGAGTTTCTCCCCGTGCAGCAAGGAGATCCGGGTGCCTGCCGGGGCGCGGACGGTGATCTGGGTCCAGCCGGCCATGGTGCGGCCCATGTCGACGATGTGCACGCCGGGGCGCAGTTCGGTGATGCTCGCCGGGCGGATGGTCTCGGTGATCCGGATGGGTTCGTTGGGCTGGGCGCGCAGTTTTCCGGTGGGGGCGGGCACGATCCGGGCCGCGGTCCAGGGGCCGGGGGCGTGCCGGGCGTCGTGGGTTTCGCCGGAGTACAGGGAGTTCACCCGGGTGTGGCTGTCGGTGATCCGCCAGGTTCCGTCGGTGCCGATGGTGGTGCGGGCGCCGCCGGGGTGCTCGATCTCCAGCTGGGCCAGCAGTCTGGGCTCGCCGTGCCACTTGGCCAGGTGCCAGTCCCACACGTTGATCGTGGTGAGGCCGTAGAAGCCGCGGCCCAGGGTGACCTCGATCTGGTTGTCGCCCTGGCGGAGTTGCCCGGTGACGTCGTGCACGGCGTAGAGCACGGTCTTGTCGTAGCCGGTGAATCCCGGGTCCAGGACCTGGTCGCCGACCCGGCCGCCGTTGAGCTGGGCCTCGTAGTAGGCCAGGCCGCTGATGTAGAGGCGGGCCCGCAGGACCGGGCGGTCGAGGCGGAAGTCCTTGCGCAGCAACGGCGCCGGTAGCTGGGTGGCGGGCACGGCGACGTTGCGGCCCCACGGGCCTTCGCCGTAGCGGGCAAGCACGGTGGCGGCGGGCCAGGCGCTGTCGTCGTAGCCGGGGCTGGTCCAGCCGGGGTGCGCGGTGTCGGTGGCCCGCCAGCCGGGGCCGGTGCGCAGTTCGACGGTGCCGCCGTCGGCGAGTTCGACGATCAGGCGCAGCAGCAGACCGGCCGGGCCACCGCGGTTGGCGGCCTCGGCGGCCAGGGTCAGCGCGGACCCGGTGGCGCGCACCACCTCGGTGACGTCGACCAGGTGCGCGGCGGCCCAGGAGTTGCCGGAGGCCATGGCGGACAACACTTCCCGGCCGTGGAGGTGCACGGTGAGGTTGTCGTCGGCGGTGGCCACCAGGGTGGCCTTGCGGACTTCGCCGGGCAGGTCGAGGGTGGCGCGGAACCAGCGGGAGCCCAGTGGCGCGGTACTCAGCGTCCAGCCGGGGCCGCCGATCCAGGAGGCCGGGTCCACCCCGGGCGGCGGGGGCGGGGCGGTCGCGCCGATCCAGTCCGCGGCCCAGGGGCGGCCGAGCTGGCCGGTTTCCCACCAGGCCGGGGTGCTCCACGGCGAGGGCCGGTTGTCGCCGTCCCAGACCCGGACCCGCCAGTGGTAGCGGGTGCGCGGGCGCAGCGCCGGACCGGCGTAGCGGACGCCGAGGGTGCGGGCCGAGCGGACCGGTCCGCTGTCCCAGTGCGGGCGGCGGTCCTCGAACTGCCCAGGATCGGTGACCACCTGGACCTGGTAGGCGGTCTGGGTGGCGCCGTTGCGGTCGGCACGCAGGATCCAGGCCAGCCTGGGCACTTCGACGTCGGTGCCCAGGGGGTTGGTCGCGTACTCCACGGTGAGCCGGTCGATGGTCAACGCGCTCACGGCCGTGTCCTCCCCCGCCTCGGCGATCTCGCCACTCGACAGTGCCACCGCCGCCGCGCCCGCGCCAGCGCCGCGCAGGAAGTTCCGCCGGTTCACCCGCCTGGCCATGCCCGCCTCCCGTGACCCCGGCCGCTCGGTCCACAGTGGACAATGCTGGGCCGGTGCCGCCCGAACACGGACGATAGGGAGGCTGGTGCGCGGCAACAATCACGCTGACCGGTGTTGGTCAGCCGCGAACGGGTGAGCTTGGCTGGCAGACTGGGCTGATGCCGCCTGCCGAAGCCACCCGCGTCGCCGCTCGTTACCTGGCCACCGCCGATCGCCTGCTACCCGGCAAGATCGTCGGCTGCTACCTGATCGGCTCGGCCGCGCTGGGCGCCTGGCGGGCCGGGCGCAGCGATATCGACTTCATCGCGGTGCTGGCCGGGGAGTGCGGTGAGCGGGAACTGCGCCGGTTGCGGGTGCTGCACGTGGCGGGCAACCTGCGCACCGCCGGGCGGGCGGTGATCAGGGCCGATCCGAGCATTCCCGGCACCATGAACGGCGCCTTCGTGGCGGCCGCGGACATCAGCAAGCCGGTGACGCGGATCCGGCCGCTGGCCGCGCACAGCGGGCGATCCTTCAAGCGGGGCGCGGGTTTCGACGTGAACCCGGTGATGTGGAAGGTGCTCCTAGAATGCGGGATCCCGGTGCGCGGCGACACCCCGGACCGGCTCGGGCTGGACCCGGAACCGCACCTGCTGCGAGCCTGGAACCTGGACCAGCTCCGCGGCCACTGGCAGCACTGGGCCCGCCGGTGCGTGTCCGATCCGCCCCGGGACAAGCCGCTGATCCCGGCCCACCGGCAGGCCCTGGCCAGGGTGCTCGGTCCGCCGCGGCTGCACCACACCATCGCCACCGGCCAGGTGATCGCCAAGGAAACCGCGGCCGAGTACGCCCTGGACACCTTCGACTCGCGCTGGCACCCGATGCTGCGGGCCGCGCTCGCCCAGCGCACCGGCGAGCCGGGCCCCGAATTCCCGGAGCCCGGCCGATTACCGCGACTGGCCGGTGAGTTCACCCTGGAAGTGATCGCGGCCGCGGAACGGTGCGCGGAATGATCAGAAATTGACGTCGATGCACTGGTAGAACGCGTTGCCGGTGTCCGCGATATCCCACACCGCGAGGATCAGGTGCCTGCCGGACTTGCCGCCGGGCACCGTGCCGGTGTGCGAGACCGCGTTCGGCGGCCGGGCGCCGCCGTTGCTGACACTGATGAACGGGTTCGGATCCAGCGCGGCCCTGGTGAGTTTCGCGGTGGAGTTCCAGCCGTTCTTGGTGATGAAGTACTTGAACGAGGTGGTCGCGTGCGGCGCGGTCAGCCACCAGCTGAACGTGCGGCTCGCGCCGCTGGTCAGCTGGGTGGACGGCCAGCTGCCGCCGCGCGGGTCGTCGAGCTGGGCGAACTGGCCGAGTCCACCGGAGCAGATACTGCCGTCGGCCGGGCCGCGGGCCGGGAATCCCTTGGGTCCCTCGACACTTTGCGGTTCCCACTGGATCGGCCCGCAGTTCTTCGCGGTGCCGAGTTTGCAGAAGTAGGCCCGGCTGTTCGGACCGTTGGTGTATCCATGCGCGCTGGCCGTGGCCGGTACCAGGACGGACAACGCCATCAGCGCCAGGCTCATCAGGCCGACCAGAATTGATCGCTTGATCGGAGTGGTACGCAAGGCAACCTCCGCGATGTTTCCGGCGGCGGGGGTTGCACCTCATGATGACAGCGGCCACACATAACGCGTCAGCGACTATCGTCGGAATCAAGCCATAAATCGCACGAAGGGCCGGGCGTTGTCGGAAATCGGACAACACCCGGCCCCCGGCACCGGAATTACCCGGCCTGTTCGGCCTTGTCCGGGGTGGCCCACAGGGTGTGGAAGGAGCCCTCGGCGTCCACCCGGCGGTAGGTGTGCGCGCCGAAGTTGTCCCGCAGGCCCTGGATCAGCGCGGCCGGCAGCCGGTCGCGGCGCAGGCCGTCGTAGTAGGCCAGCGAGGAGGAGAAGGCCGGGGACGGCACGCCTTCGCGCACCGCGTCCACGACCACCCGGCGCCAGCTGTCCACGCCGCCTGCCACGGCCTCGGCGAAGTACGGGGCGACCAGCAGGCTGGGCAGGTCCGGGCTGGCGTCGTAGGACTCGCGGATGCGGTCCAGGAACCGGGCCCGGATGATGCAGCCACCGCGCCAGATGGTGGCGGTGGAGCCCAGGTCGATGTCCCAGCCGTATTCCTGGCTGCCCGCGCGGATGTGGTCGAAGCCCTGGGCGTAGGCGACCACCTTGGAGGCGTAGAGCGCCTTGCGCACGTCCTCGATGAACGCGTCCCGGTCGCTGTCCTTGACCCAGCCCGCGCCCGCCTCGCCGCCGAAGGCCTCGGCCGCGGCCGCGCGCTGGTCGGCGTGCCCGGACAGGGACCTGGCGAAGGTGGCCTCGGCGATCCCGGTGATCGGCACGCCCAGGTCCAGGGCGCTCTGCACGGTCCAGCGGCCGGTGCCCTTCTGCTCGGCCTGGTCCTGCACCACGTCCACGAACGGCTGGCCGGTGCGGTGGTCGGTGTGCGCGAGCACGTCCGCGGTGATCTCGATCAGGAAGGATTCGAGGTCGCCCTCGTTCCAGCCACGGAAGATCTCGGCGATCTCCGCCGGGGTGGCGCCGAGGCCGGCCCGGAGCAGGTCGTAGGCCTCGGCGATGAGCTGCATGTCGGCGTACTCGATGCCGTTGTGCACCATCTTGACGAAGTGACCGGCGCCGTCAGGGCCCACGTGCACGCAGCAGGTCTGGCCGTCGACCTTGGCCGCGATGGACTCGAACACCGGGCCGAGCCGCGCGTAGGACTCCGTGGATCCGCCGGGCATGATGCTCGGCCCGAGCAGCGCGCCCTCCTCACCGCCGGAGACCCCGGTGCCGACGAAGTGCAGGCCCTTCTCCTTGAGCGCGGCCTCCCGGCGGCGGGTGTCGGCGAAGTGCGCGTTGCCGCAGTCGACCACGATGTCGCCGGGCTCCAGGAGATCGGCCAGCTCGTCGATGACCGCGTCGGTCGGGCCGCCCGCCTTGACCATGACGATGGCCACCCGCGGCCGCTCCAGGGCGTCCACGAACTCGGCCAGGGTCTCCGCCGGGACGAAGGTGCCCTCATCGCCGTGCTCGGCGACCAGGCTCTTCATCCGCTCCACCGACCGGTTGTGCACGGCGACCGGGTAGCCGTTGCGGGCGAGGTTGCGGGCCAGGTTGCGGCCCATCACCGCCAACCCGGTCACCCCGATGCGTGCCGTCGCGGTCCTGGAGGTCTCGCTGCTCATCCTGCCCACCGTTCCGTGTCTGTGGCTGGTGCTACCTAGCGCAACACCAACCCTGCCACTCCTACTCCTTGTTCAACGTGCGGGATCCAGGATCGTTCACGCGGGGGCGTCGCGCAGTGCACGGCGGAGCGCGTCGGTGAGGTCCCGGCCCATGCGGACGGTGACCGCGGCCTCGGGGATGAGGCCCGAGCCGTGGAAGGTTCCCGGGTAGAGGTGCAGTTCGGTGGACACCCCGGCCTGCACCAGTCGCTGCGCGTAGTCGAGTCCCTCGTCCCGGAGCGGGTCGAACTCGCACACCGCGACGAAGGCGGGTGGCAGGCCGGACAGGTCGGTGGCACGGGCCGGGGCCGCGTACGGGGAGACCTCGGCGGTGCCGCGTTTGCCCTCGCCGAGGTAGAAGTCCCAGCTCAGGATGGCGTTGGGCCGGTGCCACATCGGGGTGTCGGTGTAGGCGGTCATGGACGGGGTGTCGAGGCGGTCGTCGAGTTCGGGGATGTTGAGCACCTGGTAGGCCAGCGCGGGGCCACCTCGGTCCCTGGTCAGCAGGGCGACCGCCGCGGCCAGGCCGCCGCCCGCGCTGTCCCCGCCGACCGCGATCCGGGCCGGGTCCACGCCCAGCTCGGCCGCGTTCTTCGCGGTCCACTCCAGGGTGGCGTAGCAGTCATCCAGCCCGGCCGGGAACGGGTTCTCCGGGGCCAGGCGGTAGTCCATGGCGACCACGACCACGCCGACCTGGTCGGCCACCCGCAGCGCGGACCGCTCGGCGAGGTCCAGGTCACCGAGGACGAAGCCGCCGCCGTGGATGTGCACCAGCGCGCCCAGTGGGCCGTCGGCGGCCGGGGTGTAGACCCGGATGGCGACCTCGGGCCCGCCTGCCGGGCCGGGGATGCTCAGCGCGCGCACCGCGACCGGGTTCGCCGCCACATAGGGCGGGATTTCGGCGGCCATCTCCCGCCTGCGCGCGCGGGTGGCCACCGGGTCGGCGAAGTTCACCTGCGGGATCAGCGGGAGCCAGGTGGCCAGTTCGGGATCGATCGCGTAGCTCATGATCAGAGTCTGCGCGGGCGGCGCCCGCCGCGCCCACCGCCAACCGCCGGTGCTCCCCGGCCCCGGACCCGCCGTCTGGCTACGCTGATCGCATGGAGGGCCTGCTGCTGCGCTTGTCCGCGTTGGACGCCGACGCGGCCAGCGAGGTGCGGGTGATCGCCTTCTTCGACTCGCTGATCGCCCGCCGGGTCGACCTGGACACCCTGCTGCGCACCACCGCGACGCTGACCGAATGCCCGGTCGGCCTGGACGCCGCCGATCGCGGACTGGCCCTGGCCGCGGAGGCGGTCGTGCGGGCCGGGGTGTCCACGCCCAGGGGCGCGCGGGTGCGGGAGCTGCCGGACGGGGCCAGGGTGTGGCTGGCCCGGACCGGGCAGGCGCTGCCCCTGGATGACATGGTGCTGGAGCGGTTCGCGATCGCCGCCGAGCTGGTGCTGGCCCGCGGCGCCCTGCCCGAACTGGGTGATCCGGCGCTGGTGGAGCTGGTGCTGGCGGAGTTGGCCGGGGAGGCCGAGCGGTCCAGGGCCCTGCACCTGCTGGGGCTGACGCCGGGGACCCGGGTGCGGGTGCTGGCGGTGGCCGACGGCTCGGTGCGGCTGGGTGGCTGGTCGGCGCCGCTGGGACGGTCGCGGGCGGTGTTGCTGGCCGGACCGCCGGAGCTGGACCTGGTGCGGGCGCCGACGCGGGTCGGGGTGGGCGGCGAGGTGGCCGCGATCGACGCCAGGACGTCCTGGCGGCAGGCGCGGCTCGCGGTGCGGCTGGCCGGATCGCTGCCCTGGGATCCGCCGGTGTGCTGGTGGGAACATCTGGGTTCGCTCGCCGCGGTCGCCGAGGGGTTGCGGGCCAACGAGATCGAGCAGATCGCGGACGTGCGTGCGCTGGACCGGCTGGCGGCCGCGCCGGATCTGCTGCTGATCCTGTCCGCGGTGTGCGGGCACGATTCGGTGCGCAAGGCCGCGGACGCGGTGCACCGGCACCACAGTTCGGTCACCGCCCGCCTGGCGCAGGCCGAGACCGAACTGGGCTTCCCGGTGACCACGCCCGACGGCCGGTTCCGGCTGCGGCTGGCCCTGCTGTTGCGGCGGCTGCGGGACAACACGGACTGAGCGGCTCAGCCGAGCCGGGTCCAGCCGGTGTACGGCGCGTCCCCACCCGGCTCGACCTGCTTGCGGTGCAGCAACTTCCCGTCTCCGGACACGGCGAACAGGTGGGTGCGGCCGCCCGGGTCGACCGCGATCGCGGGCTGGTGCACGACCAGACCACCCAGGTCGGTCCAGTCCAGGTAGCCCAGGTCCGGGGCGGACTGCCGGGTGGCGCTCACCCCGCCGTCGCGATTGGTGGCGCACAAGGTGATCCGCGGGGACGGCGTCTCGGCGATCCCGTGCCGCGGGTGCGGCGCGCTGGCCGCGGCGATCGGGCCGATGCCGCCGTGGCCGTCCAGGATCTCCGGTTTGCCGATCCATTCGCCGGTGCGGGTCTGCCAGGTGTGGCCGATCTTGCCCGCGTGCTCGCCTGCCAGGCGGTAGACCACGTCCAGGGTGCCGTCGGCGCTGAGCGCGACCGTGGGCGGTCCGGCGGGTTCCAGCCCTGGGAAGTCCGGGTCGAGGCGGAAGGCGGCGCCGGATTCGGGCTGGTGCCAGCGTTTGAGCGCCCCGGAACCGGCTTCCACGGCGAGCGCGAAGACCTCGATCCGGCCGCGGGCATCGGTGATCGCGGCCAGGCCGTCCTGCACGCCGGGGCCGCCGCCCAGGTCCTGCCAGCCCTGCGCGGTCCGGGTGCTGAGCCCGCCGTCGCCGTTCTGCACGAACACCCGCACCCCCTCGGCGGCCCGCGCGACCACCGGCTGGCCGATCTGCCTGGCCCGCCTGGACTTCCCGTGCGGGTTGCCCAGACTCGCCCACCGCCGCGGCCAGTCGCCGTCCGGCCGGGACTGGGTCAGGCAGACCACCTGGAAGGTGTCCAGCCGCAACGCGAACACCCGGAGCCGACCGTCCTCCTCCCGCGTCACCGAGACCGCGGGCGCCAGCGGACCACCCGGATCACCCAGGTCACGCGGGCCCAGCCAGCCGGATTCGCCGTCCTGCCACCAGGTTCGCAGTCCGCCGCTGTGCACCGCGAACGCCTGCAACCTCCCGGCCGCGGTGCGCGCCACCCAGTTCGTGCCGCCCCAGTACCGGTGGTAAAGCCGTTGCGGCCAGCCGCGATACCCGGCGGTGTTGGTGATCTGCTGGTCGAACTGGGCGTAGGCGGCGAACTGCTCGTCCTTGTCCCGCTGCTGACCGGCGTCCAGGTTCACCGGGCTGTGCTGGATGTTGTAGCCACGGTAGGTGATCAGCGCGACGCGCTGGGTGGCTGGCAGGCGGCGCACCGCCAGGATGGCCAGCCGGGCGGCGCTGACGTGGTCGCGGTGGTCGTGCAACCGGTCCGCCGCGCCGTGCCGAGGGTCGGGCTGCGGGTCCTGCACCCGGACCACGGTGGGCCGGAACCGTTGGCACAGCCCGATCAGCAGATTGATCAGGTCCTCGCGATCGTAACTCTGCCGCGCCCGCACCGGACCGCCGGCGGGCACCACGGTGACCCGGCGGCTGTTGTCCTGCCACAGGTGGAACAGCGAGGCGGTGTTACCGGTCGGATCGGCCGGATCGGCCTTGGTGTCGGCGTGCTTGTCCGCCCATTCGGGCAAGTTCACGAAGATCAGGTTGACCACCCGGCCGTCCCGCTCGGCCCGGCTGAACTCGACCTGGCGGCGCAACCCGTTGGGGCCGTTGACGGTCAGCGCCTCGGTCCGCCAGTTCGCCACGTCGGCGCTGGGAAAGCCCAGCATCAGCGCGTAGGCGGCGCGGGCCCCGTCGTTGCGGCAGGCGGAGTACTGCTCACGGTCCAATTTGTACCCGGGACGACAGCTCAGCGCCGGAATGTCCGGTTCGGGACTCGGTTTGGCGTAGCCCTCGCCCGCGGTGAGGAACACGGTGGTGACCGGCAGCCGCGCCGTGATCGCGCCGGCCAGGTCCGGGTTCATGAACAGGATGTCGTCGTCCTGATGCGCCACCACGTGCAGGTGGTGGCCCCCGAATGCAACGGCCGCGCACGGTCCCCCCGTGCGCGGCCTCCGCAAGCTTTCCCCAGTTGTCACCTGGCCGAATCTAGCTGTCGCCCTCGAGTTCGCCTTCAGTCGCGAGATAAGCCTCGCGCAACGCGTCCAGGGTGGCCGGTTCCGGGCTCTCCCACAGCTTGCGCTCCGCCGCCTCCAGCAACCGTTCGGCGATGCCGTGCAGCGCCCACGGGTTGGCCTCGGTGAGGAACCGGTGGTTCTCCTCGTCCAGCACGTAGCTCTCGGCGAGCTTCTCGTACATCCAGTCCGCGACGACCCCGGTGGTGGCGTCGTAGCCGAAGAGGTAGTCCACGGTGGCGGCCATCTCGAAGGCGCCCTTGTAGCCGTGGCGGCGCATCGCGGACAGCCAGCGCGGGTTGACCACCCTGGCCCGGAAGACCCGGGAGACCTCCTCGTTGAGGGTCCGGGTGCGCACCGCGTCCGGCCGGGTGCTGTCGCCGATGTAGGCGGCGGGGGCCTTGCCGGTGAGCGCGCGGACGGTGGCGACCATGCCCCCGTGGTACTGGAAGTAGTCGTCGGAGTCGGCGATGTCGTGTTCACGGGTGTCCACGTTCTTGGCGGCCACCGCGATCCGCTTGTACGCCGATTCCATATCGCCGCGGGCGGGCTGCCCGTCGAGTTCGCGGCCGTAGGCATAGCCGCCCCAGACCGCGTACACCTCGGCCAGGTCGGCGTCGTCGCGCCAGTTCTTGCTGTCGATCAGCGGCAGCAGCCCGGCCCCGTAGGCGCCCGGCTTGGAGCCGAAGATGCGCATGGTGGCGCGGCGGTCGTCGCCGTGCTCGGCCTTGTCCGCCTCGGCGTGCGCGCGCACGAAGTTCTGCTCGGCCGGTTCGTCCAGGGCGGCGACCAGCCGGACGGCGTCGTCGAGCAGGGCGACCACGTGCGGGAAGGCGTCCCGGAAGAACCCGGAGATGCGCACCGTGACGTCGATCCGCGGGCGGCCCAGCTCGGCCAGGCCGATCACCTCAAGCCCGGTGACCCGGCGAGACTGGTCGTCCCACACCGGCCGCACGCCCAGCAGCGCGAGGACCTCGGCGATGTCGTCCCCCGCGGTGCGCATGGCGCTGGTGCCCCATACGGACAGTCCGACCGAGGGCGGCCATTCGCCGGTGTCCTTGCGGTAGCGGTCCAGCAGCGAGTCGGCCATGGCCTGCCCGGTCTCCCAGGCGAGCCTGCTGGGCACGGCCTTCGGGTCCACGGAGTAGAAGTTGCGGCCGGTGGGCAGCACGTTCACCAGGCCGCGCAACGGTGATCCGCTCGGCCCGGCAGGCACGTAGCCGCCGTCCAGGGCGTGCAGCAGGTGGCCGAGTTCGTCGGTGGTGCGGGCCAGCCGGGGCACCACCTCGGCGGCGGCGAATTCGAGGACCTTGGCGACGTCCTCGTTGTCCTTGTCCAGCACCGAACGCACCACCTCGGTGGCGCTGCCCTGGACCCAGCCGCCCGCGTCCATCGCGGTGACCAGTTCGCGGGCCTTGGCCTCGATCGCGTCGGTGTCGGTGCGGGAGGCGGAGCCGTCCTCGTTGAGCCCCAGGGCTTCCCGGATGCCGGGCAGCGCGGCGACCTGTCCGGCCCACATCTGCCGGGCCTGGATCATGGCCAGCACCAGGTTGATCCGGGCCTCGCCCTCGGGCGCGGCGCCCAGGATGTGCAGGCCGTCCCGGATCTGCACGTCCTTGACCTCGCACAGCCAGCCGTCCACGTGCAGCAGGAAGTCGTCGAACTCCGCGTCGTGCGGCCGGTCGTCCAGGCCCAGGTCGTGGTCGAGTTTGGCGGCCTGGATGAGGGTCCAGATCTGCGCCCGGATGGCCGGGAGTTTGGCCGGGTCCATGGCGGCGATGTTGGCGTGCTCGTCCAGGAGTTGTTCCAGCCGGGCGATGTCGCCGTAGCTGTCCGCGCGGGTCATCGGCGGCACCAGGTGGTCGACCAGGGTGGCGTGCGCCCGGCGCTTGGCCTGGGTGCCCTCGCCGGGGTCGTTGACCAGGAACGGGTAGATCAGCGGGATATCGCCCAGCGCCGCGTCGGTGCCGCAACTGGCGGACATGCCGACGGTCTTGCCGGGCAGCCATTCCAGGTTGCCGTGCTTGCCCACGTGCACCATGGCGTGCGCGCCGAACTCCTGGGCCAGCCAGCGGTAGGCGGCCAGGTAGTGGTGGCTGGGCGGCAGGTCCGGGTCGTGGTAGATGGCGATCGGGTTCTCGCCGAAGCCGCGCGGCGGCTGCACCATGACGACCACGTTGCCCGCGGTCAGCGCCGCGAGGACGATCTCGCCCTCGGGATCCTGGCTACGGTCCACGAACAGTTCGCCGGGCGCCGGACCCCAGTGGCCTTCGAGTTCCGCGCGGAAGTCGGCGGGCAGGGTGTCGTAGAACTCGCGGTACCTGGCGGCGCTGATCCGCACCGGGTTGCCGGAGAGCTGGGTCTCGGTGAGCCAGTTCTCGTCCTGGCCACCGGCGGCGATCAGCGCGTGGATCAGCGCGTCACCGTCCAGCTTGGCCACGCCGGGCAGGGCGCCCTCGCCTTCGGCCGGGCCGATGTCATAACCGTTGTCCCGCAACGCGGCCAGCAGTTTGACCACGCTGGCCGGGGTGTCCAGGCCGACCGCGTTGCCGATCCGGGAGTGCTTGGTCGGGTAGGCCGAGAGCATCAGCGCGATCCGCCGGTCGGCGGCCGGGATGTGCCGCAACTGGGCGTGCTTGACCGCGATCCCGGCGACCCGGGCGGCGCGTTCCGGGTCGGCCACGTACACGGTGAGGCCGTCCGGGTCGATCTCCTTGAAGGAGAACGGGACGGTGATGATCCGGCCGTCGAACTCGGGGATGGCCACCTGGGTCGCGGTGTCCAAAGGGGACAGTCCGTCGTCGTTGGCCGCCCAGCTCTCCCGGCTGGAGGTGAGGCAGAGTCCTTGCAGGATCGGCACATCCAGCGCGGCCAGCGCGCCGACGTCCCAGGCGTCGTCCTCGCCACCGGCGGAGGCGGCGGCCGGTTTGGTGCCCCCGGCGGCCAGCACGGTGACGACCAGGGCATCGGCCTTGCCGAGTTCGGTGAGCAGTGCGGGTTCGGCGGTGCGCAGCGAGGAGCAGAACACCGGCAGCGCCTGGCCGCCCGCGTCCTCGATCGCGCTGCTGAGCGCCTCGACGAAGGCGGTGTTCCCGGCCACGTGGTGGGCCCGGTAGTAGAGCACCGCGACCACCGGTCCGCTGGTGGTGCGGGCGGTGCGCTCCAGCACGCCCCAGGTGGGGGTGGGCTGCGGCGCGGCGAAGCCGAGACCGGTGAGCAGCACGGTGTCGGAGAGGAAGTTGTGCAGTTCGGCCAGGTTGGCCGGGCCGCCGTGCGCGAGGTAGGCGTGCGCCTCGGCGCAGACGCCGCCAGGCACCGTGGACAGCTCCATCAGCTGGGCGTCCGGGGCCTGTTCGCCGCCGAGCACGACGACGGGCCGGGGTCCGGCGAGCAGCCAGTCCAGGCCCTCTTCCCACATCCGGCGGCCGCCGAGGATGCGCACCACGACCAGGTCCACGCCCTCGACCAGGGCGGGCAGGTCGTCCACGAGCAGCCGGGCCGGGTTGCCGAGCCGGTAATCGGCCTCGCCGGCGCGGGCGGAGAGCAGGTCGGTGTCAGAGGTCGACAGCAGCAGGATCACGCGTGGCTCCACATCCCTCGGGGTCCGCGCCCCATGACGGTCGGGGACGGTGAGCGGAGTGTCTGGCTCCCGGGCTCGCACCCGGTGACAGTGGCGGGACCGCGCCGGACTCACACCGGCTTCCTCCGTGGTTCACCGTTCGAGGCGACCCTACCTGCCGCGTAGCATCCCGCGGGTGCCCGCTTCGCCACATCGCCAGCGCCCGGACGCCTGTCCCGGCGCGATCGAGGTGCACCCGGCGGCCGATGGCGGCCTGGCCCGGGTCCGGGTATCGGGCGGCACGCTCTCCAGGGCGCGGCTGGCGGTGCTGCGAACGGCCGCGATCGAGCTGGGCGACGGGTCGCTTGAGCTGACCTCGCGGGCGAATGTGCAGCTCAGAGGACTGGCGGCCGGGGCTGAGGTCGAGTTGGGGGCGCGGCTGGCCGAGGCCGGGCTGCTGCCCTCGCTGACCCATGAGCGGATGCGGAACATCGTGGCCGCGCCGCTGGCGGACAACCAGGACCTGGTGGACGCGATCGACGCCGCGTTGTGTTCGCGGCCGGAACTGGCCGGGTTGCCGGGGCGGTTCCTGGTGGCCGTGGACGACGGCGGCGTGGTGAGCGGGCTGGGTGCGGATATCGGCCTGGACCTGGTTGGCTCTTCCTGGGCGTTGTCGCTGGCCGGGGCCGATTCAGGGCTGCGGGTGGCCGACCCGGTGGACGCGGTGCTGCGGGCGGCCCTGGAATTCCTGGCGCTGCGGGCCGAGCACGGCGGCACGGCCTGGCGACTGGCCGAGATCGACGGCGGTGTCGCGGAGATCACTCGACGGCTGGGCGGACCGGTGTCCACGGAGCGGCTGGCGGTGCGCGGATCAGTGCCGCTGCCCCCCGGCCCGCTGCCGGACGGGCGCCTGGTCGTGGGCGCGCCGCTGGGGCGGTTGGACCCGGACCAGTCCGGCGCCCTGCTCGCGGTGGAGCAGGTTCGGCTCACACCGTGGCGCGGTCTGGTGCTGCCGCGGACGATCACCTTGGGGCACGGGCTGATCACCGATCCGGACTCACCCTGGCACGCGGTCACCGCCTGCACCGGCCGCCCCGGCTGCGCCAAATCCCTGGCCGATGTGCGCGCCGACGCCGTGCGCCACCTCGGGTTGCCCGGCGGGCCGGTGCACTGGTCGGGCTGCTCCCGGCGATGCGGACGGCCGCGCGGCGCGATCGACGTGCTGGCCACCGCGGACGGCTACCTGATCGACGGACAACCGCACGAGGACACGGCCGCGGCGATCGACGCGGCCCGGAGGAAGCAGCAGTGACCGAGTACATCAAGGACGGCAAGGAGATCTACCGCCGCTCCTTCGCCACCATCCGCGCCGAGGCCGACCTGGCCGGACTGCCCCCGGATGTGGCCCGGGTGGCGGTGCGGATGATCCACGCCTGCGGCATGGTCGACCTGGTGGCCGATATCGGCCACTCCCCCGGCGTGGTGGCCTCGGCCCGCGCCGCGCTGGAGGCCGGGGCGCCGATCCTGTGTGACGCCACCATGGTCGCGGCCGGGGTGACCCGCCGTCGCCTGCCCGCGGACAACGAGGTGCTGTGCTTCCTGGGTGATCCGCGGGTGCCGGAACTGGCCGCGTCGATGGGCAACACGCGCAGTGTGGCGGCCCTGGAACTGTTGCGGGACAAGCTCGGCGGCGCGGTGGTGGCGATCGGCAACGCGCCGACCGCGCTGTTCCACCTGCTGGAGATGATCGCCGGTGGCGCGCCAAAGCCCGCCGCGGTGCTGGGCATCCCGGTGGGGTTCATCGGCGCGGCCGAATCGAAGGAAGCCCTGGCCGCCAACGGTCTGGGCCTGGAATACCTGGTGGTGCGGGGCAGGCGGGGCGGCAGCGCGATGACCGCCGCCGCGATCAACGCGATTGCGAGTGACGAAGAGTGAGTGATCTGGGACGGCTGTACGGCGTCGGGCTCGGCCCCGGCGATCCGGAGCTGGTGACGGTCAAGGCGGCCCGGCTGATCGGCGCGGCGGACGTGGTGGTCTTCCACAGCGCGCGGCACGGGCGCAGCATCGCCCGCGGCATCGCCGAGCCCTACCTGCGGCCCGGCCAGATCGAGGAACAGCTGATCTACCCGGTGACCACCGAGGACAGCGAGGACTATCAGGGTCAGATCGACCAGTTCTACGCCGAGAGCGCCGAACGCCTGGCCGCGCACCTCTCCGCCGGACGCGACGTCGTGGTGCTCGCCGCCGGGGACCCGTTCTTCTACGGCTCCTACATGCACATGCACAAACGGCTCGCGCACCGGTTCCCGACCGAGGTGGTGCCCGGGGTGACCTCGGTCAGCGGCGCCGCCGCCGTGCTCGGCCGCCCCCTGGTCGAACGCGACGAGGTGCTCACCGTCCTCCCCGGCACGCTGCCGCAGGAGGAGCTGGCCGAATGGCTGGCCACCACCGACTCGGCCGCGATCATGAAGCTGGGCCGCACCTTCACCTCGGTACGCGAGGCCCTGCACGCGGCAGGCCGCCTGGACGACGCCTGGTACGTGGAACGGGCCACCACCGGCCGCCAGCGGGTCGCGCCACTGTCCGAAGTGGACCCCGAAGGCGTCCCCTACTTCTCCCTGGCCCTGCTGCCCAGCCAGGCCCACAGCACCATCGACTCCACCCCCGCCGAGTCCGCCACGGGACCGGGTGAGGTGGTCGTGGTCGGCCTCGGCCCCGCCGGGCGCGAATGGCTGACCCCCCAAGCACAGGACGCGCTCGCCACCGCCGACGAACTCGTCGGCTACGGCCCCTACCTGGACCGGATCCCGCCCAACCCGCGTCAGCGCCGCCACCCCTCGGACAACCGGGTGGAGGCCGAACGCGCCGCCTTCGCCCTGGACCTGGCCAAATCCGGCTCCCGGGTCGCGGTCATCTCCTCCGGCGACCCCGGCGTCTTCGCGATGGCCAGCGCCGTCCTGGAAGTCGCGGGCGAAGACCAGTTCGCCGAAGTCCCGGTGCGAGTGCTCCCCGGCCTTACCGCCGCCCACGCGGTGGCCAGCCGGGTCGGCGCGCCACTGGGCCACGACTACTGCGTGCTCTCCCTCTCCGACCGCCTCAAGCCGTGGGAGATCATCGAGGCCCGCCTGGCCGCCGCGGCGAGCGCGGACCTGGTGATCGCGATCTACAACCCGGCCTCGCGCACCCGAACCTGGCAGGTCGAATCAGCCAGGAAAACCCTGCTGACCCACCGCTCCCCCGACACCCCCGTGGTGATCGGCCGCGACGTCGGCGGCCCCGAAGAATCAATCCGCGTGGTCCGCCTCGCCGACCTCGATCCGTCCACTGTGGATATGCGCTGCCTACTGCTGATCGGCTCCTCCACCACCAGATTCCGCACCGGCCCATCCGGCGAACCAGTGGTCTTCACCCCACGCCGCTACCCCGCCTGACCCACTCCACCGCCGCCGCCACGGTCCCCACCGTGTCGGCGGCGGGCAACGCCGGCCGCCGCACCATCACCACCGGCACCCCCAGCCGCCGAGCCGCAACGAGCTTGGCCGCAGTCTGCTCCCCACCACTGTCCTTGCTAACCAACACCTCAATCCGGTACCGCCGCAACAACTCCAACTCACCGTCCACTGTGTACGGCCCCCGATCGAGCAGAACCTCCACATTGTCCGAATGACTCTCCGGCGGATCAACAGACCGACACAAAAACCACAACTCCGGGTTGGCGAAGGCAGGCAGATCACGCCGACCGGTAGTGAGCAGCACCCGACTTCCCAGCGACGGCACCAGCGCGGCCGCCTCGGCGATCGAGGACACCCAGTGCCAGCAATCCCCCGCCTGCTCAGTCCACCCCGGCCGACGCAACACCAGCAACGGCAGCCCGAGTTCCCCAGTCGCCGCAACAGCATTCCCAGTCATAGTCGCCGCAAACGGATGAGTGGCATCCACCACCACATCAACAGCCCGCTCCCGCAACCAGGCGACCAGCCCCGGCACCCCACCGAACCCACCGATCCGCACTTCGCCCACAGGCAGCACCGGTTCCCGCACCCGCCCGGCAAGCGAGGAAACCACCCTCACCCCGGCAACCCCACCCAACACCGAGGCCAACCGCCGAGCCTCTCCCGTGCCGCCAAGAACCAACACCACCCGCGCAACCACAACCCAACCCTAAGCACCTGGCCAGAAGTCTTGTCCGAAACCTTCGGGTAGCCAGGGGCTGGTCCAAGGGGCGGCAGTGGTGAGGTGCTGCTCGGTGGTTCGGCTGCGGAAGTAGGCGTGGGTCTGGCGGAGGC
>NZ_JBQJIM010000042.1:0-64657 GCF_052078295.1 Crossiella sp. CA198 | reverse complement strand
GCGCCCTGCGTGCCCTGGCTAACCGGTGGCTGGAAATTCTGTGGCACTGCCTCACCCGAGGCGTCCGCTACGACGAAACCGTTCACCTTCGCAACCGACAACAGGCCCTCCACCCGCCGTCGGCGGCATGAGGTTGACAGAAGGTGTCTCATCGCCCGCCCTCCGTCGTGGCCGTTTCGTTCAAGACGGTAACCCGCCGGGCGGCCTAGCGTGGGCGTGACGTTGAAGGAGGAGCGGATGAAGGCACGTTTCGCCGTGATCGGCATCGTGGTCGCGGACATGGCCAGGTCGCTGGCGTTCTACCGGGAGCTGGGCCTGGACCTGCCAGCCTCGGCCGATGCCGAGGGACATGTGGAGCACGTGTTGCCCGGCGGGGTGAAGCTGGCCTGGGACACCGAGGCGACGATCGCCTCGTTCACCCCGGACTTCACCCCGCCCGCACCCGGTGGCCGGCTGAGCCTGGCCTTCGAGGCCGAGAGCCCGGCCGAGGTGGACGCGCTGCACGAGCACCTGGTCGGCCTGGGGCACCACAGTGAGCTAGCGCCGTTCGACGCGTTCTGGGGCCAGCGTTACGCGGTGGTGCTGGACCCCGACGGCAACGGGGTGGACCTGTTCGCCGCCCGCTAGCCAGCCGGCCACCAGCCCGGCCCGCAATTCGCCGGCGTGTTGGCCGTTATGGACGCCGAGTTGGCCGTTATGGACGGTGAGTTGGCCGAACTCGTACGCCACGTTGGCCGTTGTGGGACGCCGTAGGTCGCTGCGGTCAGGCGAAGCCCGGGACGGGCAGCGGGGGTGGCTTTTCAAACTCCATCCGAGCGGTTCCCCATCCCCGTCAGCCAGGATGCGGTTTGGTATCGGAGGGCTGACGGGGATGGGGAACCGTACGAGCACTGCTCTTTGCTCTTGCTCTTCGTTCTTCCTCCCATCCCTTGATTCCTGCCCGTCCGGCGAGGACGCCCTTGATCTTCGCTCTTGACTGTCAACCCGAAGATCAAAAAGGGATGGCCTCGCCGGCCGGGCAGACCACCGGAGGGGTGGGGCAGATCAACACCCGGGCAAGCGGGTTGCGGGGCGGGGTTTGGGCTGCCGGGGCCGGATCCAGCGTGGCTCCGAGGGCTCGCGTGTTCTCCGTACGGCCTTCCGCCAGCCAACCACACCCCGATGAGCGGCCCCCGTCACCTTGGGTTGGCCGGGCGGCGGATTGTGTTGCAGGGGCCGCTCATCGGGGTGTGGTCTGCATGCTCCAGGCCGTACGGAGAACACGCGAGAACCCTCGTCGTGGGGTTTCACCCCACCCCGCACCCCTTGCCCGTCCCACAACGGCCAACGTGGCGTACGAGTTGGGCCAACTCGGCGTCCATAACGGCCAACTCGGCGTACGACAACGGCCAACACGGTGCGGGTGGGGGTGGGTCAGTCCTCTAGGGCGATGCTGTTCTGGCGTAAGGCGATGGTCACCGCTGAGGTGCGGTCCTGGGCGGAGAGCTTCTTGAAGATGCGCCGCCAGTAGGTCTTTACCGTCGCCTCGCTCACCGACAGGCCCTTGGCGATCTGCGCGTTGGTGTGCCCGGCCGCGGCGTGCCGGAGCACGTCGATCTCGCGCAGGCTCAACGGCACGGTCCGCCGCGGGGTCCGGGCGGCCATGGCCAGCCGGGCGGCCACCGCCGCGGTCAGCGGGGTCTGCCCGCTCACCGCGGCGCGCATGGCCTGCACGATGTCCCGCGGTGGCGCGTGCAGGGACACGCAGCCGTTGGCCCCGGCCAGCAGGGCTTGCAGCACGTAGGCGCTGTCCTCCGTTTCGGTGAGCACCAGCACCTTGGGCTGGTGCCGCAGTGTGGTGACCGCGCTGAGCAGGTCGACCCGGGTGCACAGGGTCGCGCTGGCCAGCACCAGGTCGGGCCGCAGCCGCTCGATCTCGGTCAGGGCGCGGTCGTCCTCGGTCACCTTGCCCACGACCAGCAGGTTCGGGCATTCCAGGATGACCGCGGCCAGGCCGAGGCACACCACCAGGCGCCGGTCCAGCACGACCACCCGGCGGGGCCGGGGGCCGGGTCCGTCGAGGTCCATCGTCGTCGCGCCCGGTCAGGCTCTCCCGGCGGGTCCGGCCCCTCGGCGCAGCAGCAGGTGCAGCGCGATCGCGGTGGCCGGATCGCCGGTGGCGAAGCCGTTGAAGTCACCGGTGCGGATCTCCGCGGTGACCTCGGCGCCACTGGTGACCCGTTCGGCCAGCTCCGCGGCCTCGGCGGCGGAGAGCGAGGCGGTCACCTGGTCCCGCAGGTAGTCCCGTTCGGCGTCGGTGGCCGCCGCGGCCAGGAACGGTTCCAGGGTTGCCGGGTCGGTGGCCGCCGGCCGGATCAGGTCGACGACGTAGCAGAGGCCGCCGGGTGCCAGGAGGTCCAGCACGGCGGCGAGTTCGGCCACCGGATCGGTCCACAGGCCCAGGCACAGGTGCACCAGCACCAGGTCGGCCCGGCCGATGCGGGTGGCCGCGGCCGATCCGGGCAGCTCACCGGCGGCCAGGGGGAACAGTTCCGCGCCGGTGCCTGCCAGCCGGGTCCGGGCCGCCTCGATCGAGGGGCGGTGCGGGTCGAGGCCGAACAAAGCGCTGTCCGGGAGTTGTTTGGCCGCGATTTCCAGCATTGTTCCGCCGCCGCAGCCGACATCCAGGACCCGGTCCGGTGTGCGGCCGAGTTCGGAAATGCCGACGGACAGCGCGACACAGGCCGAGATCATTGTTTCGCGTAGATCATAGGCGGTGCTGACCGCCGATAGTCCCGGATCGGTGAACCAGCGTTGGGCGTGCTGCCGATGGTGTGCGCGCCCGGTAATTGATGACGGCGTTCGAGTATGACGGAGCATGCCGCGTACTCCCCCCAGGAGTCCGAGAACGGTGGCGGCGGAACTGCTTCCGCCGCCACCGGAGTGTACCCGCCGATCGGCGCGGGAAAGCGGCCGATCAGGTGGAGATCAGCCGCCGCTGCAGCAGCAGCACGGGATCGTGGTGGTGCAACGAGCCGCCGCCGGCTCGAACAGGCTCGACTCCTGGCCGTGCGTGGTGATGGTGATCGACGGGATCTCGACCTTGTTCAGAAGTTCCTGCATGACAGTTCCCTCCAGTGGTGAAGAAAGTGCACCGGTATTGCGGTGCAGACCATATCCGCAACCGGGTGGAATGGGGCAAGACATCTGTTGGAGGGCGTAAGAGGTCCACTATCGACGGGTCGATCGTCGTCTTTCGGTGGAGGCCCGTGTACCCCTATCGGTTGACACGTAATGTCTCATGCTCTGTTGTTCGCCGACGACCATTTCGTCTAGGTTGACGCCATCGCCAATTCTGGCCGGAAGAATTGAGGGGGGCATGTCGGAGAATAGAACTGCCATTTTTTATGCCGGTGACCGGGTGCTGGTCCGGCTGGCCCTGGCCGAGGCGGCGGGCATGACCTGCGTGGACACCCCCGCCGCGGCCGACCTGGTGGTCGTGGACGCCTGTTCGCTGGCCCAGGAAGACCTCCACTTGCAGGTTGCGGCCATTGACCAGGCCATTCCCCGGGTGGTGCTCTCCCCGCTCGGGGCCGAACTGGCCCCGGACGGCACCTTCCCCGCGGTGCAGGCCCAGGCCGAGACGGCCGCCCTGGACGGGGCCGCGGACACCGTGGTGCTGCGCTGCGCCCTGCTCGGCCAGGACCTGGCCAGGGCCTGCGTGCACGGCACCGTCGAGGGCACCTTCTACAGCACCTGCGAGCCCGCGGGCACGGCCTGGCTGGACGCCGCTGACCTGGCACAACTCATCGCTGTGCTGGCCGCCGACCCCGGCAGGCGGGGCGGCCGGGCCTATGAGG
The DNA here is from genome assembly GCF_052078295.1 of Crossiella sp. CA198. NCBI lineage: Bacteria > Bacillati > Actinomycetota > Actinomycetes > Pseudonocardiales > Pseudonocardiaceae > Crossiella > Crossiella sp. CA198. The sequence continues at coordinate 60,818 of NZ_JBQJIM010000042.1, read as the reverse complement.
TCACCGGCCCGGACATCCTCGGCGTGCCCGCGGCGATCGAGCTGCTGGCCGGGATCGCCGACGCGCCACGCAGGCACGTCTACCTGCCGGAAGAGGCGTATCTGCACGCCCTGCGGCGGGCCGGGATCGACTCCCCGGCCGGGGAACGCCTCGGCCACCACCTGGCCTGGGGCTCGGTCAAGGCCCGCCGCGCGGTGTCCCCGGTCCTGGAGCGCGCGCTGGGCCGGGCCGGGCGGCCACCGGCGGCCTACCTGCCCGCGGCCTGGCACGCCTACCAGTCCGAACTCGCCGCCACCCGCGGCTGAGCAACCGACCGTCGTACACAGGAGGTTCACAGTGCAGGGTTCGAGCACGGACAGAACCGGGTCGGCCAGCCGGGCGAGCTGGCGCACCGATCCCGGCACCCGGGTGCTGGCCGCGGGGGAGGACGTCCTGGTCAGAGCCGGGGACGCGGTGGTCAAATGCGCGGGCACCGGCCTGTTGCCGCTGGTCGCGGCGCTGCTGGAACGCACAGACGGCGGCGTCCTGGAACCGGTGCTCTTCGCTGACCTGGACCAGGACCAGCGGGACCGCGCCGACGCGGTGATCGACCACCTGGTCGAGGCTGGGCTGCTCATCGAGACCGGCGCGCCCGGCACCGCCGACCCGGTGGTGCTCGGCCTGTGGCGGCGCTCCGGCCGCGCGGTGGAACGGGCGGTGATCGCCGAGCGGCTGCGCACCGCCACGGTCCGGATCAACGGCGGCGGGACACTGGCCGCGCGGATCCGGACCGAGGTCGCCGCGGCCGGACTGGCCCTGGCCGGCGAGGACGATCCGGCCGGGGTGACCGTGGTGGTCGGCGAACACGAGGACGATCCGGTGCTGGCCGACTGGAACGAGCAGGCCCTGGCCGACCCTGACCACGGCCCGTGGCTGGCGGTCACCCCCTACGACGGCGAACGCGCCGCGGTCGGCCCGTGGATCGTGCCTGGTGAATCGGCCTGTCACCACTGCTACCGGCTGCGCAGGGCCGCGGTGTTCCCCGACGCCGGACTCTCCGTGGAACTGCCCCAGGCCCGCTGGCTCGGCCCACGCCTGGACGCCGCGGCCGCCGCCCCCGGCCTGGTCGCCGTGCAAACCGGCCTGGTCCTGGACTGGCTCCTGGAATACCTCGCCCTCGGCGACCGCAGTGCCCAGCTGGTGCCCGGCGGCGTCAGCACGGTCGAGCTGGACCTCAACGGGCTGCGCATCGGCAGGCACCGGGTGCTGCGGGTGCCGCGCTGCCCGCGCTGCGCGCCCGGCCGGGACACCGGACATCCGCAGGTCTGGTTCCACCAGCTGCTCACCGCCGGATCGGACGGCCCGGCATGACCGCGGCCACCGCCTACCGGCCCGGCGCCGGGCCGGATCGCTGGACCAGCACCGCCGAGGCGGAGGCGGCGATGGCGATCTACCTGTCCCCGCTGACCGGCATCGTCCGCCGGGTCTATGAGCGCATGCACGATGTGGACGACCTGTACGCGCACTCCATGGGCAGCGAGACCTGCGACTCCCGGCTGCTGCTCGGCGCGGCCTGCAACAAGGGCAACGGCGGCTGGGACGCCAGCCACACCGGCGCGCGGCTGGCCGCGATCGGCGAGGGCGTGGAGCGCTACAGCGCGGCCTGGGTGCCGGAGCAGGCGTTGCGCTACGGCAGCGCCGAGGAACTCACCGACGCCGGCCTGACCTGCGTCCAGCCCGGGCAGCTGACCCTGTTCGCGGACTGGCAGTTCGGCCGGTCCGGGTTCCCCTATGTGCCATTCACCGCGGCCACCCGGTTGTGGTGGACCGAATCGCGGCGACTGCACGACGGCGCGGCGGTGTGGCTGCCCGCGCAACTGACCTACCTGCGCAACAACCTGCCCGACGACAGCCGGATCGGCTACCCCACCAGCAGCGGGCTGGCCTTCGCCAACACCCCGGCGGAGGCTGCGGTCTCCGGCATCCTGGAACTCGTCGAACGGGACGCGTTCATGCTGGCCTGGCACCACCGATTGTCGTTGCCACTGCTGGATCCCGGCTCGGACCCGGCCCTGGCCGAACTGATCCGGCGGCACGCCGCCCCGTCCGGACTGGACTTCCACCTGGTCGACCTGAGCGTGTTCACCGGCATCCCGGCCATGCTCGGCGTGGTCCGCAACCGGGCCACCGACCTCGCCCCGATCGGCCTGGGCGCGGCGGCGGCCGGATCGCCGAGGCGGGCCGCGGCCAAGACGTTGTTCGAGGCGTTCAGCACCCGCACCTGGGCCTGGGCCCAGCAACGCGAGGGCCAGGTGGTGCCGCCGCACGGCGACTACGAACAGACCGTGCGCAACTTCGAGGACCACGTCGGCCTCTACACCTCCCCGGACATGGTCCCTGGCACCGAATTCCTCACCGCCAGCCCGCACCGGCGCACCCTGGCCGAACTGCCCGCACTGCCCGACGGCACCCCGGGACAACTCCTGTCCGGCCTGGTGTCCACCCTGGCCGAGCAAGGCGTCGAACTGCTCGCGGTGGATGTCACCAGTCCCGACGTGCGCGAGGCAGGCGGACACGTGGTGAAGGTGTTCTCCCCGCAGCTGCAACCCCTCGATGTGGGCTTCCAGCAACGTTTCCTGGGCGGCAGGCGGCTGCGGGAGCTGCCCGTCGCGCTGGGCCTGACCGGCCCTGTGGACACCGAACACCTCAACCCGCTGCCACATCCGTTTCCCTGACCTGGGGGTGAATGTCCGTGACCGACAGCAGCATCCACGGCTCCAACGTCCTAGAAATCGTCTACACCGACGGCGTGCCCGGCATCGACGACCCGGCGGAGAACTACTTCCAGGCCTCCAAGCTCTACAGCGCCGCCCTGCCCTGGGACGTGCCCGGCGTGGTCGCCCTGGAACAGTCCGCCGAACTGCGGGAGATGGCCGCCCGCTCCGGCCGCTGGTACCCCAGCCGACCCACCGTGGCACTGCCCGAACCGGCCCCACTGACCGCCGATCTGGCCCAGGTGCTCGACTCCCGGCGCAGCGCCCAGGGTTTCGGCGGCGGCGAGGTCGGTCTCGACGTGCTGGCCGGAGTGCTGCGGCGCACCTACGGGATCAACCGATGGCAAGGGCACCAAGGCTTCCGGCCCACCCCCTCCGGCGGCGCGCTGTACCCACTGGACCTGTACGTGGTGGCCCGGCGGGTCACCGGACTGCGGCCGGGGCTCTACCACTTCGACCCGTTCCGCGGCGTGCTCGCCGACCTGGGTGAGATCGACCTGGACGCCTTCGACGGCTGCGGCAACCAGGCGGAGATGTCCGGGCAAGCCGCCTTCGGCCTGATCCTCTCCGCCAGCTTCTGGCGGTCCCGGTTCAAATACGGGCAGCGCTCACTGCGGTTCGTGCTGATGGAATCCGGGCACCTGGCACAGAATCTGCTGCTGGTCGCCACCGGCTACGGGCTGCCGAGCAGGCTCATCGGCGGCTTCGACGACGATCCGCTGACCGCGCTGCTGCCCGATCACAACGGGGTGGACGACGCGCCGGTGTACGTGGTGCTGATCGGCACACCCCCGGCGGGCTAACGATGTTGCTGGCCGGGGTGCTCGGCCATCTCGGGTTGCCGTGGCTGCTCCTGGTGACCGGGCGGGTGCTGGGCAGGCACACCGCGGCGGTCTACGACTGGGGCACCGTGCTGTGCGCGCTGCCGGTGCTGGCCCTGGTAAGTCCACAGTGGACTGGACAGGGGCTGTGCTGGACCGCCGTGGGCGCACTGGCCGGGGTGGCGATGCCACTGTCCGCGGCCAGGCTGGCGGGCAGGCCGTTGTCGTTGGCGCGCAAGGGAGTGCCCGCCGGAGAGCTGCTGCGGCTGACGTTGTGCGCGGCGGCCGAGGAACTGCTGTGGCGGGCCGGGGCACCGGAACTGCTCACCCGGCTCGGCCTGCCCGCCCCGGCCGCCACCGGGCTCGCGCTGGCCGGATTCGCGCTGCTGCACCTGCCCGGTGGTGGCCCGCGCCGGTTGCCGTACCACCTGGTGTCCGGTGCCGTGTTCACCGCGGCGGCGGCCACCGGCGGGCTGGCCGCGGCCATCGCCTGCCATCTCGCGCACAACCTGACCCTGGCCACCGCCGTGCCGCGGCGCCCACCCGCCCCGGCGGCCAGGGCCCTACCCGCCGTCAGTGACTGGGATTAGAGGGGGAGAACCCATGTGGGGCAAGAGAATAGTCGTGCTGGTCGGACTGGCGGGCGCGCCGGTGCTGGTGCCGCTGGCACTGTCCACGGTGAGCCGGGTGCGGCAGGTCCGGCGCGGCCGGGCCACCCGGCCGGTGCCACCGGGCGAGCCGGGACGGGGCCGGGAAATCGAGAAGGCGGCCGGGATCGTGGCCATGTCGGAGTTCCTGGTCCGGCTCGCCGGGTACGACCGGGCCGCCACCGAAGCCGTGCGGCCACTGCTGATCCGCCTGGAAACCATGGTCTACCAAGGAGACCTGGCCTTCGAGGCCGCCCAGCGCGCCGGTGACACGGAGGTCGATCCGGCCTGGCGCGAAGGCATCGAGATCGCACTGGCCGAACACGGGCTGTCCGGCCCGGACACCGACGCGGCCGTGGCCGTGTTGGCGGGGTATTTCCGCGCCGAATCCCGGCTGCTGCTCGGCGAGACCGAACCGGACGCGGAGAACCTGTTGCGCCTGACCTACGACCGCTCCAGCGACATCCACCTCCTGTGGGCGGTGCTGCACCGGATCCGCGGCACCCAGCCCGCACCGGAACTGACCGCGTTGCTGCGGCACTGGCTGGCGTTGCTGGAAATCGGCCACGACCAGCTGTCCTACCAGCGTGACCGCGCCGACAACGCGTTCAACCTGCTGCGCCTGCAGGTTCGCGCGCACGGCCCGGCCCGCGCGGCCGCCGCGGTGCGCGAACTCCGGGCGGCCATCACCGGCCCGGCCGCCGCGCTGATCACCACCGCCGACCGCCACACCCTGGGCGCGCTACTGGTCGCCATGCTCGCCGTGGACACCGCGGGCGCGCACCTGCTGCCTCGCCTGGTCGCCCTGCTGCCCACCCCGGTCTCCCGCAGGCTCGCCCTGGCGCTGCTGCACGCCGACGAACGCCGCTACGGCCCGCTGCCCGAATTGCTCTCGGAGCAAACTCGCAGGTGAGAGGGTGCGATTCGGCCGGAAATGGTGGGCCCGCCGGGTTATCTTGACCGCGAGTCACCGGTCGGAGGAGGAACCACATGCAGGGCACGGTCGCGGCGGGGTACGAGGGCGTGCGCGCGGAGTTCGCGAAGGTGGTCGCCGCGGAACGCGCGGACTACGCGGGCCAGCTGGTCGCCTACGTGCGTGGCGAGAAGGTCGTGGACCTGTGCACGGGTCCCGGGTTCACCGCCGACACGCTGACCGGGGTGTTCTCCGCCACCAAGGGGGCGATGTCGCTCGTGGTGGCCCTGCTGGTGCAGGACGGCGTGCTGGATCCCGACCAGCGGGTCAGCCACTACTGGCCGGAATTCGCCGCGGAAGGCAAGCAGGACATCACCCTGCGGGAGGTGCTCGCGCACCGCGCGGGAGTGGTCGGCGCGGATGCCGGGTTCAGCCTGGCGGAACTGTCCGACGACCGGCTGATCGCGGCGCGGCTGGTGGGCCAGCGACCGTACTGGCGGCCGGGCACCGCGTACGGCTACCACGCGTGGGTGATCGGCGCGCTGGCCGGCGAGGTGGTGCGGCGGGTGACCGGACAGAGCATCCAGGAACTGTTCGAGGAACGGATCCGGGCGCCGTACGGTCTCGACTTCTACCTTGGGCTGCCGGCGGAGCTGGAGCCGCGGTTCGTGACCACGTTGCCGATGCTGCCGACCCCGGAACAGCAGGCCGAGATCGACGCGGACGACAGCGGGCCCGAGAGCCTGGCCGCGATCGCGTTCAACACCCATCGGGCCGACGCACCCGAACTGTGGGACTTCCCGAACCAGCGGATCGCCAGGGCACAGGGCCAGACCTCCGCGGGCGGGGTCGCCTCGGCGCGGGGCCTGGCCGCCCTGTACGCGGCGGCCACCACGGGCCACGGCGGCAGGCCACCGCTGCTGAAACCGGACACCGTGGCGGAGTTCGCGCAGATCCAGTCGATCGGGCAGGACGTGGTCTCCCGCGTGCACAAGGCTTTCGGACTGGGCTTCAGCGTTGTGACCGAGTTCTACCCGTTCCTCGGACAGGGCGCGTTCGGGCACAGCGGCGCAGCGGGTTGCCTGGCCCTCGCCGATCCACGCAGCGGCCTGGCCTACGGCTACAACCGCCGCCGCTACGCCTACCCCGGCGGCGCGGCGCCGGAGAACACCGACCTGCTCCGCGCCTGCGTCACAGCCGCCCGCGCGACCCGCTAAGCAGGCCGCTCGCCGACGTGTTGGCCGTTGTCGTACCCAGTCTTGGCCGAACTCGTACCACTTGGGCCAACTGGTACGCCCACTTCGGCCAACCCGGCGTACCAGTTGGGCCAACTCGCCGTCCACAACGGCCAACACACCGTCCGGAACGGCCAACACGGTTAGAGGATGCCGCGGGACATGGCGGTGGTGACGGCGGCGGTGCGGTCGTCTACGCCGAGTTTGCCGAAGATTTTGATCAGGTGGCTTTTGACGGTGGCCTCGCCGATGGTGAGCTGGCGGCCGATCTCGGCGTTGGTGCAGCCCTGGGCGACCAGCCGCAGCACCTGCACCTCCCGCGCGGTCAGTGTTCCGGCCGCGGGGGCGCGCAGGTGGCTGAGCAGTTTGGTGGCCACCGTCGGGGTCAGCACGGTCTCGCCGCGGGCGGCGGCGCGCACCGCGTCGGTCAGCTCGGCCCGGGGCGTGTCCTTGAGCAGGTAGCCCGCGGCGCCGGCCTCCACCGCGTGCACGATGTCCCGGTCGGCGTCGTAGGTGGTCAGGATCAGCACCCGGACCCCTGGCAGTTCGGCGGTGATCCGCGAGGTGGCGGTGGCCCCGTCCAGATCGGGCATGCGCAGGTCCATCAGCACCACGTCCGGGCGTAGCCGGCCGGCCAGCTCGATGGCCTCCGCGCCACCGGCGGCCTCGCCGACCACGTCGATGTCCCCGGCCAGGGACAGCATCCCGCGCAGCCCCTCGCGCACCACCGGGTGATCGTCGGCGAGCAGCACCCGGATCGCTCGCCCGGTCATGGCGCGGTGATCCGCACGGTGGTGCCCTGCCCGTGGTCGCTGTGGATGTGCACGCTGCCCCCGATCCGTTCCAGTCTGGCCCGCATGCCCGGCAGGCCGAAGCCGGTGGCCTCGGCCGGGTCGAAACCGCGCCCGTCGTCGATGATCTCCAGGGTGCTGCCGTCCGCGGTGAAGGTCAGTCTGGCCGTCACCCGGCCGGGTGCGGCGTGTTTGGCGATGTTGGCCAGGGCTTCCTGGGCGGTGCGCACCAGCACCGCCTCGGTGGCCGGCGGCAGATCCGGTGGCCCGCCGTGCACGGTGACCTCGTGCGGCACGCCCAGTTCCTCGGCGAGCTGGCGGACCAGGCGGCAGATCACCTCGCTGAGCGTGGAGTCGCGCAGTGCGGCCGGCATCAGGTCGGTGACCAGTGCCCGCGCCTCGGCCAGGTTCTGCCTGGCGGTGCGTTCGGCCAGCCGCAACTGGTCCCGCGCCCGGTCCGGGTCGGCGGTGACCAGGGCGTCCGCGGTCTGGATGAGCATCACCAGGCTGGTGAAGCCCTGCGCCAGGGTGTCGTGGATGTCGTGTGCGAGCCGTTCCCGTTCGGCGCGTTCGCCCTCGCGGTGGTAGGCGGTGTGCAGCTCCGAACGGACCTGGCGCAGCTCCCGGTTGAGCCGTTCCCTGGCCTCGGCCGCCTCGATCAGCCGCCGGGACAGCACGCCGAGCCCGATGGTGGCGGGCAGGCAGCCCGCCACCCCCAGCAGCGAACCCAGGATCGAGAGCTGGCTCCAGCCGAAGTGCTCGGCGACCGCGAAGCCGCTGAGCACGGTGGTCACCGCGACCGCCAGATTCGCCAGCCACAACTGCCTGACCAGCCAGAACACCTGGGCGAACAGGTCGGGTAGCAGGACCAGCGCGATGGGGGAGGCCAGCACCAGCGCGGCCTGTAGTGGGATGGCGCCGAGCAGGTAGACCAGGCTGCCGATGGCTGACACGGGGCCGGTGCGCACCGCGGGCGCGCCGAGCACCAGGTACCAGAGCCAGGCCGCGGCCAGCAGCGGATAACCCCACCAGGGCGCTTCCACCACCGGGAACAGGCCCGCGGTCAGCAGCAGCACGAGCGCCTGCACGGCGTGCCACTGCCAGGCCTGTTCCCCTGGGGCGGCCATCGGTCCCTCCCTGTCCTGCCGCGGTCAGCTCCGCGCGCGCTGCCAGCGGAACGTCGCCACCGAGAGTACGAGACCGGCCACGATCCAGAGTGCCAACACGATCGCGATGCCAGGGTGGTCCCACGATCCGGCGGGTTCCATCCGTTGCAGCTCCTCGGGCAGGAACACCGAGCGCAGCCCCTGGCTGAGCCACTTCAACGGGAACACCCCGCCCACGGCCTGCACCGGCCCCGGCAGTTCGGTGAAGACGAAGAACACCCCGGAGATGAACTGCAGCACCACGAAGATCGGCATCACCACCGCGGCGGCGCTGCGTCCACTGCGCGGCACCGCGCTCATCGCCACCCCGAGCAGGGTGCAGGCGATCACGCCGAGCAGCAGCACCCAGCCGAGGGTGAGCCATTTCCCGGCGGTGGCGGGCATGGTCAGGCCGAAGAACAGGGAGCCGAAGACCAGCAGCAGCACGGTCTGCGCGATCGAGGCGACCAGCACCAGCACGGTCTTGCCGATGAAGTAGGCGCTCAGCGGCATCGGCATGGCGCGCAATCGTTTCAGCGTGCCGTCGTCGCGTTCCAGGGCGATGCCCACGGCCAGTAGCACGAACGTGGTGCCCATGACGCCGGTGGCGACCATGCCTGCCAGGAAGTACTGGGTGAAGTCGACGTCGGTGCCGGGCAGTTTGCGCTGGAAGATCGCGCCGAAGAGCACGGTCATCAGCAGCGGGAAGGAGAACGTGAAGATCACGGTGTCCTTCTGCCGCAGGAACTGTTTCAGCTCCAGCACACCGCGGCGCAGGCCGATGCCCAGCGCGGTGGCCCGGCGGGTGTCGCGGGCCGAGGTGGTGGTGGTCATCGCGCACCGCCGATCAGTCGCAGGTAGGTGTCCTCCAGGCTGGGTCTGCGCACGCTCAGTTCGGGCACGTCGCCGTGGTAGCGGGCGGCGAGTTCGCCGACGGTGCGGGTGGGGTTGTCGGTGCGCAGTTCGTGCGTGCCCTCGGCGTCGGTCCAGGCCACGGTGGCCTGTTCCCGGTCCCGGCCGCCGAGCTGGCGCGGGGTGGCCACGTCCACGAGTGTCCCGGCGGCGATGACCGCGACCCGGTCGGCCAGGTACTCGGCCTCGTCGAGGTAGTGGGTGGTGAGCAGGATGGTGGTGTCGGCGGCGCGCAGACCGCTGATCAGCTCCCAGAACTGCCGTCGCACCGCCGGGTCGAAGCCGGTGGTGGGCTCGTCCAGGAAGAGCAGTCGCGGGTTGCCGATGATGCCCAGGGCCACGTCGAGCCTGCGCCGCTGACCGCCGGAGAGCCGGTGCACCCGGGAGTCGCGTTTGTCGGTCAGGCCCACCGCTTCGAGGAGTTCGTCCGGGTCGCGGGCGTCGGGGTAGTAGTAGGCGAAGTGGTTGAGGACTTCGCCGACGGTGAGTTCGGGGAAGTCCCCGTTCTCCTGTAGCACCACGCCGATCCGCCTGCGCCAGCCCAGGCCTGCTTTGGCCGGGTCGGCGCCGAGCACGGAGACGGTGCCGCCGTCGCGGTCCCGGTAGCCCTCCAGGATCTCGATGGTGGTGGTCTTGCCTGCCCCGTTCGGGCCGAGCAGGGCGAAGATCTCGCCGTGCTCGATGTCCAGGTCGACGTCCTGGACCGCCGGGGTCCGTTGGTAGGTCTTGCGCAGTCCGCGGATCCGGACCGCCGGGTCTCCAGCCATACCGGAAGTCTGTCGCCGGCGAGCCCGGTCGCGGCAGCATCGGGCGATGGTCGGATCGACCCACCGTTCGGTGGATGCCCCGATATCGGCTTGCTCTCCGGCCGGGTGTCCGTAGGGTGCCCGGCATGGATCTTGACGGGCTGCCCAAGGCCGAGTTCGGCTTCCCGGGACCGCTACGGGACCGCCTGGTGGCGGCCATCCTCGGCGGCGCGAAAACCACCACCTCGGCCCTGGTGCTCAGCTATGAGGCCGCAGGCGAGCCGCTGCCCGAGGCGGGGCAGCGGGAGGTGGTGGTCGACTCGGCCGACCGCCCGGTCGCGGTGATCGAGCTGACCGAGGTGCGGGTGCTGCGGCTGGCCGAGGTCGACCTCCGGCATGCCCTGGACGAGGGCGAGGGCGACGAGTCCGTGGCGCAGTGGCGGGCGGGGCACGAGGAGTTCTGGCACAGCCCGGAAGTGCGGGCCGAACTGGGCGATCCGGAGTTCACCGTGGACGACGACACCCTGGTGCTCGCCCAGCGCTTCCGCGTGCTGACCCCGGTCTGAGGCCAGCACGCGCGGGTCAGTCCTTGCGGGCGAGCAGCCGGTAGGCGCTGGAACCGCCGTAGCGCTTGGACAGTGGGGACAGCACCCGGTCGGTCAGTGCCGCGGTCAGCAGCGCGGGCGCGGCCGCGATCATCGTCGCCGCCCGGCCCGCCTTGGCCCCGGCGGTCGGCGGTTGCGGCGACCACGGCACGTCGTCGCGCGGGGCGAAGTGGTTGACCGCGTTCCAGGCCGCGCCGACCAGGTCGATGGGCTCGTGCGGTTCGCCGCGTTGTTCGGCGACCACGGTGAAACCCATCTCGGACAGGGCTTCGCGCAGGTTGCCGATCGGCACGAAGTGCAGGTGCTGCGGTTGCAGCCAGGGCAGCCACCACTTGCCGAGCAGCTTGCCCCAGCGGGATTCCGGGTCCGGGACCTCGATCATCAGGTGCCCGCCTGCCTTGAGCACCTTGAGCGCGGCCTCCAGTTCCTGGCGCGGGTCGCGGCTGTGCTCCAGGTAGTGGTACATGCTGACCACGTCGTAGCTTTCGTGGATGTCCGCGGCCAGTTCCGGGAACAGGCCGCGGTAGCCGCGGTCGACCCAGCCGCGGTGCTCGGCGAGTTCCACGCCCTCGGTGATGTCCAGGCCGTCGAAGGTGGTTTGCGGCCACACCTCGCGGGCGGCGTTGCAGAAGTGCCCGTGCCCGGTGCCGACGTCGAGCCAGGATTCGGGTTCGGCGAAGGGTTTGAGCATTTCCGCGCGCGGGCGGTAGGCGATGCCGCGGGCGGCGAAGAGCTTGTCCAGCTTGTCCTCGCCGAGACCGTCGTAGAAGTCGCGGTAGTAGAAGTCCAGTCCGGCGATGGTCAGCCGCGGGTTCTGGAAGATGTGCGTGCAGGCCCGGCAGCGGTCCAGGGTGAACTCGCCGGGCTTGTGCTGCAACAGATCCGGCAGTTTCAGGTGGGTGACCAGGTTGGCGCTGCCGCACCACGGGCAGTCCCGGCGGCGCGGCTCGAAGAACCTCTGCACCCCGTCGGCGAGTTCGGCCAGGTAGTCCGGGCGCAGCCGGGTCACCGGGTCCAGATCGTCCGATGTGGACAGCCGGGCCTCGGACATGGCGGCCAGCAACCGTTTCGGCTCGGCCACCACTCGGCGCAGACTGTAGGAGAACAGGTCGACCGGCTTGAGGCTGCGGCTGCCCGCGAAGACCACGGCCGGTTGCGCGGACCAGGCGGCCAGCAGCGCGGCGGCCCAGCCGGGGCCGAGCACCGAACTGCCGGCCAGGATGGCCAGCCAGCCCAGCCGGGGGCCGAGTTCGCCGCCGGTCTTGCGGCCGAGCAGCCGGGCCAGGATGCGGGCGTCGTCCTCGACGATCTCCGGGGCGCTGGTGAGCCGGGGGCTGACCACCAGGTCGGTGCCGTCGGGGGCGTGCAGCTTCAGTTTCGCCGCGGCCTGCCCGAGTTCGGCGGCGTCCCGGCTGACGTGCTCGGCCGGATAGCCCACGGCGCGCAGCACGCCGTCGTCGGCGAGCACCGCGTGCCAGGCCCCGGCGCCCTTGGCCTGCCGGTCGGTGCGGTAGGTGGCCGGGTCCACGGTGCGCAGCAGGTCCAGGGCCTGCGCGGTGGGCAGGTCACGGGGCACGAGTTCGAGGGCGCACAGGCCCTCGGCTTTGGCGTGCGCGCGGGCGGCGTTGAGGGTGGGACCGTCCACGGTGACGCCGTCGGCGTGCAGCAGGCGGTACCGGTCGTCGCCGGGGGCGGGGCGTTCCGGCAGGGTGCGCAACGCGGCGACGCGGCGGCGCAGGGCGGCGGTGTCGAGCACCAGTCCGGCCAGGAGCGCGGCCTGGATGCCACGGCGCAGCCAGGTCCGGGCAGTGGAACGCGGGCTCACTCGGAGATCCTCCCGATGGCGATGGGTGCTGCGAGTTCCTCCAGGCGCAGCGCGGCGGCCTGGGAGCCTCCGGCGGCGGTGAAGGAGTCGGCGATGCTCCGGGCGGCCTCGCGGTGGCCCGGCTCGTCGAGAACGGTGGCGACGGCGTCCCGGATGTGCCCGGCGGTCGACCTGGTGAAGCGCAGCCGGATCCCGGCCCCGGCGTCGGTGACCTGCTGGGCGATCACCGGCTGGTCGTCCCGGATCGGGGCCACCACCAGGGGCAGGCCGTGGCTGAGTGTCTCGCAGACGGTGTTGTGCCCGGCGTGGCAGACGACGGCGCTCAGGTGGGGCAGCAGGGCGAGCTGGGGCACCCGGGGCAGCACGATCACGTTGTCCGGCGCGGATTTCACGGTGTCACCGGGGTCGACCAGCACGGCCTGCACCCGGTCGGCCAGCTCGCCCATCCCGGCGGCGGCCTCGGTGAGGAACCGGGTGCCCGCGTCGGCGTTGGCGGTGCCCAGGCTGATCAGCACCCTCGCCCGGTCATCGAGGCGTTCCCACGGAAACGGTGTGCGGTCAGGGCGTTCGGTGATCGATGGCCCGACGAAGGCGACCTGGTCGAACGCGGAATCCAGTGCTCCCACCAGTTCCCGGGTGGTGAAGGCGAGGGTGAGCTGGGGGGAGTAGCGCAGGTCGGTCTCGGCGGCCACCGCCGCCCGCGCCCGCATCCCGGCCATCGTCTCCCGCACCCAGTCGACGACCTTCGGCATGCCCCGCAACGGATCGGTGAACTCCGCGGAGGTGGTGGCCGAGGTCGCCCAGGGCAGGCCGAGCCGCAACGCCGCGAGTGCCCCGGCCATCGCCTGCTGGTCCACGACCAGGAGATCCGGCCGGAACTCGCCGATGGCGGCCTCGACATCGGGCAGCATCGACTCGGTGAGCGGGACCAGGAACTTCTCCCACAGGAACTTCAGCGCCCCCGGCCCGCGCAGGTCCGCGGGCCGCTCCTCGACCTCGGCCGGGACGGCGCAGTCATAGATCAGCGCGTCCGGTCCGGTGAGCTGCCGGACGAACTCGCGGTGCCCCGCCCAGGCCACCTGATGCCCGCGCGCGGTGAGCGCCGCGCCGAGCCCGATGGTCGGGTTGACGTGCCCGAACAGTGGCGGGACCACACAAAGTACCTTCACACCGCGACCTTCGCGCCGTGTTCGGTAAGCCAGTCCAGGAGTAGCTCGCGCATCACCTTGGGCGCCTCGACCAGCACCGAGTGCTCCTGCCCCGGCACGATCACCGTGCGACAGGAGGGCAGCGCGGCCTCCAGGATCGGCGCCTGCGCGACCAGATCGGATTCACTGCCGAAGACCGCGAGCACCGGCGCCCCGATCCCACCGACCTGTTCGGCGGTCAGGATCGGCCCGGTGGGCAGTTCGTCGGCGATCGCGGTGGCGTGCAACATCCGGCCGGCCGCCTTGGCGAGTTTGGAGGTGTGCCCGCCCCGGTTCTCGGTGATCCATTCGAGGGCTTCGGCGTGCTGCAACTGTGCCCGCGCCCGCCCGAGCAGCTCACCCATCTTGGCCGACCACTCCGCGCTGGTCGGCTCGGATTCGATCACCACCAGGCTGGCCACCCGCTCGGGATAGGTGGCGGCGAAGCTGAAGGACACTGTGCCACCAAAGGAGTTCCCGACCAGATGCACCGGTCCGGTGATCTCCAGTTCATCCAGGAGCGCGGCCAGGTCGGCCACCGAGTCCGAGACCCGGTAGCCGTGCTCGGTGCGTTCGCTGCGGCCGTGCCCGCGCAGGTCGTAGGCCACGACCTGGTGCCCGGCGGCGGCCACCGGCCCGGCCAGGGTGAAGTAGAAGCTGGCCAGGCTGTCGGTGCCGATGCCGTGGATGAACACCACGGTCGGCGGGTTCGCCGCCGTGGTGTTGCGGGCCGCCATCCGCTGCACGTGCATCCGGATGCCGTTGGCCTGCACGACCGCCAAGGTCAGTTCCCCCCGTCCAGCGCGCCGACCACGTAGTCGACGAGCTGGCCCACGGTCAGCGCGATGATCTCATCGAGTTCGAGTTCGGCGATGAACTCGGCGAAGTTGACCCGGGCGCCGTAGCGCTCCTCCAGCTGACCGGCGAGCGCGACCAGGTCGATGCTCTCCAGTTCCAGGTCGTCGTGGAAGGTGGAGTCCATGGTGACCTCGACCTCGTCCAGGCCGTATTCGCCGAGGACCTTGTGCAGCATGACGCCGATGTCGGACAGCACGGCCTCGTGCGTCATCCGGGCGAGCGTCAGGGGCGCTTCCGCGAGTTCCACCGCAGTGTCTCCTTTAGTCCTTGGTCCAGGCGACCACGTACTCGCCTGCGATCTCACCGTCAGGGTCGGTGATGACGGTCCACGTCACCGGGGTGTTGCCGGTCGCGCCGCGGACAGTGAGCGTGTCACCTTCCGCGCCGACAACCTCGTACTGTTCCGCGCCGCCACCGTGTGCCCGCGCGGCCGCGGCCAGCGCGGCGGCGAAGGCGGTGGTGCCAGGGCTGTCCTGCACCTTGCGTACGTCGATACCCGTGGGGACCTCGCCGTCCCGCACGTGGGCGACGCCCACCTGGCCAACCTGCGCGGTGGAGACCGTCAACGGCGGCAACGGGTTGCGGCCGCGTACCGTGGCCTCGCCGGTCACGGTCAGCTCCACCGGGAACATCGGTCCGGCGCCGTCGTCCCACAGCTGCTGGCGCACGGCGTCCTTGATCGCCATCCGGCCGAGCAGCCACTGCCGCCGCACCCGCGGCGAGGTGGTGTCGTACTCGGCGCGTTCGGCGGCGTTGAGGTAGATCCGCATCATCAGGTCCCGCGAGGCCACATCGGGCCAGCGTTCCCACACCACCAGGAAACCCGCGTCCCGGCGTTCGGAAAGCCTGCTGTGCTCGGGGAAACGCTCCATCTTCTTGGTGTTCTCGTTGCTGGCGAAGCGACGGTCGATCCAGGTGTCGATCTCGCACCACACCTGGCCGGCGTGCACCAGCTGCATGGCCCCGCCGAAGAAGGTCTCGTCCAGCTGGGTGATCTTGACCAGGCAGTCCAGTGGGGTGCCGGGTTCGGGTTCGGGGCCGAAGAAACGGATGCGGTCCATGGACATCGGGAACACCACGCGCTTGTCGGTGACGTTCTCCATGATCCAGTACCCGAAGACCTGGCCGACGTTGTCCAGCAGCGCGCCGGGCCCGCCGGGCACGGTGATCACGCCGCGGATGTGGTGCGCGCCAATGGCATCCAGGGAGGTGACGCCCTGGTAGAGCGGGCCGTGGAACATGAACCGCTCGTCGTAGAGCTGGCGGGCGGTGATTTTCGGGGCCTGGCCGGGCTCGTCGAAGGTCCACACCGGCAGGTCCGCGGCCGGGTAGGCGGCGGCGAGTTCGATCTCGGCCTCGGCGTTCTGGCCGAGCGTCACCTTGACCCGGTTCGGGGCCAGTGGGGTGACGGTGAGTTCGACCTCGACCGGGGGCGCGACCACGAGCCAGCGGAACAGTTTCACGTTGTGCACGGTGATGGCCCGCTGTCCCGGCGCGGACTGTTCGGCGGCGTCCATCATGTGCTTGATCATCGTGGTGGCCGGCACCACCGGGAAGCCGTCGGTGTCGTCCGGCCAGCCCGCCGGGGTGCGGTAGAAGGCGTGGTCGCGCAGGTAGGGCATGGTCTCGGTGGACATCCGCAGCAGGGTGCGCAGTGGTCCGGCCGGGGCGGGTGCGGCGGTCACGGTGCCCTGCTGGGCGGCGCCGAGCACGCTCGCGGCGGTGTCGGCGGTGTCCTTCAACAACCCGCCGAGTTCGGCCGCGAGGGGGAATCGGGCGGCGAGCCGGTCGAGTTGTGCGAAGGCCGCACCGAGTTCGCCTGCCGGGGCAGCGGTCCGGACCGGGCTGGGGGTGCTGGTGAGCGCGGCCTTGATGGCGCCGGGCAGGTCGCCGCCGAGCCGGACCGTGGTCGCGGACAGGTCCAGGGGCAGTTCCTTGCCCGCGCGGACCTTGGCGGGGGCCGGGTCGAGCCGGTCCGGGTGGGTGGGCGCGCCTTCGGCCCACAGCCCGGTCAGCACCCGACGGAGCTGGGCCATGCCGCTGAGTTTGGGGCTGTTCGCGGAGATGGACAGGTGCTCCTGCCCGGCAAGGGAGTCGCTGACCAGGGTGCTCAGCGCGCCGGTGCCGACCTGGATGAACGCCCGCACGCCCGCGGCGTGCATGGCCTGCACCAGGGGCCGGAACCGCACTGGTTCCAGGAGGTGCCGGACGAACAGTTCGCGCACGGCCTGCTCTTGCGGCGGGTAGGGCGAGGCGGTGGTGGCCGACCACATCGGCACAGTTGGCTGGTGCAGCCGGAATCCGGCGGCGGCTTCCCGGATCGGGTCCAGGTAGGGGGCGAGCATGGGGGTGTGGAAGCCGGAGCGGAACGGCAGCACCTGGCCGAGCACGTTGCGTGCCCGCAGTTCCAGGACGAGTGCGTTCACCACGGGTTCCAGGCCGCAGACAATGGACTGGTTGGGCGCGTTGTCGTGCGAGAGCACCACGCCGTGCCTGCCGGCCATGACCTCGGTGACCCGGTCCGCGCCTGCGCCGAAGGCGGCGAAGACCACCCCTGGCACGCTGAGCGAGGACGGGTCGAACCCGGCCAGGAACTCGTCGATCTGGTCCTGGTCGTAGATGCCGCTGGTGATCATCGCGGTCCACTCGCCGACGCTGTGCCCGGCGATGTGGTCGGGCTGCACGCCGAGTTTGCGCAACACGGTGTCGAGTAAACGGCCGACACCGACCACGCCCGCGCCGTGCGCGCCCACGTTGCCGGTGTCCAGGCCGGGCACGGTGAGCCCGAAGTGCGCGGCCACGTCGTCGACCCTGGGTTCGAAGTCGGCTTCCAGGCCGGGGAAGACGAAGGCGACCTGGCCGCCCTTGGCCAGCAACGGTTCCGGGCTGAACCAGACGTCGTTGCGGCCGCGCCAGGCGACCTGCTTGCCGACCACCTTGCGCGCGATGCCGAGCCGTTTCGCGGTGGGGGCGACGATGCCGAGCCTGCATCCGTCCTCTGTGGACGGTGCGGTGCCGCGGATCTCGTGGTCGGGCAGGTCGAGGAGTTCGGCCAGCCGGGCCGGGGTGGGGGCGCTGATGGTCAGCACCCGCTCCGGCTCGGTCACGGTGACCTTCGGCCGGTCCACTGTGGAGGGTGCTTCTTCCAGGACCACGTGCGCGTTGATGCCGCCGAAGCCGAAGGCGTTGACCGCGGCCCGCCGCACCTCCTGGCCTTCGCCGAGTTCCCAGGGCTGGGCGGTGTCCAGGGGCCGGAACCGGGTCTGGGCGAGGACGGCGTGGGGTTGTTCGCAGTGCAGGGTGGGCAGCAGGACCTGGCGGTGCAGCGCGAGGGCGGCCTTGACCAGGCTGGCGATGCCCGCTGCTGGCATGGTGTGGCCGATCATCGACTTGACCGAGCCGATCACCGCACTGGGCCCGTCGGAGCCGAAAACCCGTTGCAGGGTGGCGAGTTCCGCGCCGTCACCGGCGGGGGTCGCGGTGCCGTGGGCTTCCAGGAGGCCGACCGAGCCGGGGGCGGCGGGGTCGAGTCCGGCGGCGTGCCAGGCGCGGCGCAGGGCGAGGACCTGGCCGTCGGGTTCGGGGTTGAACAGGCTGGCGCTGCGGCCGTCGCTGGCCACGCCGGTGCCGCGGATCACCGCGTACACCCGGTCCCCGTCCCGTTGGGCGTCTTCCAGGCGCTTGAGCACGACGACGCCAGTGCCCTCGCCGATCAGGATGCCGTCGGCGCGCCGGTCGAACGGCCGGATCTGCTGGTCCTTGGACAGCGCCCGCAGCTGGGAGAACACACTCCAGAAGGTGACGTCGTGGCAGTGGTGCACGCCACCGGCCAGCATCACGTCGCAGCGTCCGGCGGCCAGTTCGGTGACGGCCTGGTCGACCGCGACCAGGCTGGAGGCGCAGGCGGCGTCCACGGTGTAGGCGGGGCCACGCAGGTCCAGGCGGTTGGCGATGCGGGAGGCGGCCAGGTTGGGCACCAGGCCGATCGCGGCTTCCGGCGCGGCCGGGCCGAGCTTGTCGACGAAGGCTTCCCGGACCGCGGCGAGCTGGTCGGCGCCGAGGTCGGGCAGCAGGTCGCCGAGGGTCTTGGTGAGCTGGTGCGCGGTCCGCACCCGCTGGTCCAGGCGGACCAGGCCGGGGGTGAGGTAGCCGCCGCGGCCGAGCACCACACCGATCCGGTCCGCCGCGGGCAGTTTCTGCTGGCCGCCGGCGTCGGCGATGGCGGCCGCGGCCACCCGCAGCGCGATCAGCTGGTCGGGTTCGGCCCCGGACACCGAGTTCGGCATGATGCCGAAGCTCACCGGGTCGAAGTTCGCCTCGACGAAGCCGCCGCGCCGGCAGTAGACCTCCTCGGCCTTGGCCGGTCCGCTGGCCGAGCCGGGGTGGTAGAAGTCGGCGTCCCACCGGTCGGCGGGCACCTCGGTGATGGCGTCGACCCCGTTGACCAGGTTGTGCCAGTAGGACTCCAGGTCGCGGGCGCCGGGCAGCAGCACGGCCATCCCGACGATCGCGACCGGGGTTGGCTGCGTCATGCTCACCAGCCCGAGGCGGAGTAGACGACCGAGCGGACCGCGTCGCCGCCCCAGGCGAGTTCGCGCAGCAGGGCCAGGGTGCCCTCTTCGGGGTCGATCAGCTCGATGCCGCGGCGAGTGTAGGACTGCATGAGTTCGGGGGTGACCATGCCGCCGTGCTTGGCCGAGGGCGCCCACGGTCCCCAGTGGACAGTCAGGCCGCGGGCGCCGGTGCGCTGGGACCAGGTGATGCCGAGGGATTCCAGGGCGTCGTTGGCGGCGGCGTAGTCGACCTGGCCGCGGTTGCCCAGTGCGGCGGCGATGCTGCCGAAGAGCACCGCGAACCGGGGCCCGGTCTCGCCGAGGTCGGAGACGGCTTCCAGGAGCTGGCGGGCGCCGTCGACCTTGGTGCCGAAGACCCGCCGGAAGGACTCGATGTCCTTCTCCGCCAGCAACTTGTCCTCGATCACGCCGGCCGCGTAGACCACGCCGTCGATGCGGCCGTGTTCGGCGTGGATCTCCTTGACCAGGCCGCGCAGCGCGTCGTGGTCGCGGACGTCGACGGAGTGGTAGCGGACCTGGCTGCCGAGTGCGGCGATCTCGTCCACAGTGGACTGGACTTCGCGCTGGGCCAGGATGCGGCTGGCGGTGCGTTCGATCTCGGCCGGGTTGCGCAGGCCCTGCTGGATCAGCGCGGCCCGCAACTGGGTTTTGTCGGTAGCCGCTTTGGTGGCGGGGTGTTCGTCCTCGGTGGCCACGGCGGTGCGGCCGACGAGTTCGATCCGGCAGCCGCTGGCCCCGGCCAGGGTGGCCGCGAACTGGGCGGTGATCCCGCGGGCGCCGCCGACGAGGAGGACCACCGAATCGCGGTTCAGGCCAATGGCGTTGGCCTCGGTGGAGCCATCGCCTGCGGGTCCGGCGCCCAGGCCGAGCGCGCCGAGCGGGGTGGCCACCAGGTCCAGGGCCTGCCGTCCGCCTTCGCGGCGCAGGACGACCGGGTGGCGGTCTCCGGCGAGGATTTCGGCGAAGAGCGCGGCGGCCGGGTCGGCGTCGGTCTCGACCAGGCTGGCGTGCGTGTCCGGGTATTCGCGGGCGATGGTGCGGAACAGCCCGCGCAGTCCGGCCGCCCGGCCGAGCTGACCCGGTGCGGCTGCCAGGAGCCAGCTGACGCCGCGGACGAGCGCGGACTGGAAGGCGGGGAAGGTCTCCGGCAGCACCGGCAGGTCGCCGTCGACCAGGGCGTCGAGGAACACCACGCCGTCGATCTGCCCGTCGGCCTCGGTCAGCGGCCGGGCCAGGGATTCGACCCTGGCCTGCGCGCCGTTCTCCAGGAGCAGCGCGGCGAGTTCGCTCGCGCCGGTGGCGCCGAAGAGCACGAACCGCTTGCCCGCCAAGGCTTCCACCCCGACGGGGGCGATGCCGGAGATGTCGACCGGGGTGAGCAGGTACCGCTTGGGCGCGATCCCGCCCGAGGCAGACACCGGCTCCGGGGCGACCGGCGCGGCCGTCAAGGCCAGCGGCGCGACCGGTGCGGGCAGGGCCGGGGCCCCGGATTTGGCGGCCAGCCAGCCCGCGATCGAGGCCGCGGTGCGGGCCTTGGCCAGGTCTTCCAGTTCGGCGTCGCCGAGGCTGGCCGCGTCCAGGCCGTCCCCGAGCTGGGTGGCCAGCTCGCCCGCGATCTCGGTGCGCTTGATGGAGTCGATGGACAGGTCGGCTTCCAGGTCCAGGTCCGGTTCGATCATGTCGATCGGGTATCCGGTGCGGTCGCTGATGATCTGCAGCACGGTGGCCAGGATGTCGGCCTCACTGGGGCCACTGGCCGCGATCGGCGCGGGGACCGCGGCCGGTGCGGTGTCGCCGACCTTCGCGCCCAGCCAGGCGGAAATCGCCGCGGCCGTGCGGGCCTTGGCCAGATCCTCCAGCTCGGCGTCGGTCAGGCTGGCCGCGTCCAGACCGCCACCCAGCTGGGTGGCCAGCTCACCGGCGATCTCGGTGCGCTTGATCGAGTCGATGGACAGGTCGGCTTCAAGGTCCAGATCGGGCTCGATCATGTCGATCGGGTATCCGGTGCGGTCGCTGATGATCTGCAGCACGGTGGCCAGAACGTCCACAGTGGACGGTGTGGGCGCCGGTGCGGCCACCACCGGCGCGGGTGCGGCGATCGGCTGGACCACCGGTGCGACCGGTGCCTGCACGACGGCTGGGAGCTGCTGGAGCACCTGCGGCGCCGTGTGCTGCACGCCGGGGTTGCTGCCGAAGTAGGTGAGCATGACATCGCGCTGGGCGGCCAGGATTTCCCGGCTGGTCCGGAGGAACTCGCTGACCAGGGCTTCGTTGCCGCCCGCTGGCTGGGGCTGCGGCTGGCTCATGGTGGTCTCCAGGTGGACGCGACGGGCCGGGGCGAGGCCGCCGGTGAGGTAGCCGCCGTCGGCGGTGCGCACGACGTGACCGTCGATGGTCCAGCCGGCGCGCTTGGGCAGGGGGGTGGCCGAGACGTCGCGGGCATCACGGCCCTGGAACAGCCACCCGGTGCGCAGGGACACCCCGGCGGTGGCGAGTGCGGCGAGCGCGCCGAGGAAGCCGCGCAGACCGCTGTCCGCGCTGGGCTCGATGGTCACGGTGACGTGCGGCCGGTCGCCGAGGATGTCCTTGACCAGCCGGGAAAGCACCTTGCCGGGCCCGGCCTCGACGAAGACCCGGGCGCCGTCGGCGTACATGGCCTCGATCTGCTCGACGAAGCGCACCGGCGAACCGATCTGCGCGGCCAGCTCGGCGCGGATGTCCGCGCCGTAGACGCTCGCGGTGCGGTTGGACCACACCGGGATCTCCGGCTTATGAATGTCCACAGTGGACAGAACCGTGGCGAACCGGTCGCCACCGGCGGCGACGATGGGGCTGTGGAAGGCGCAGGCCACCGGGATCGGTTTGGCGCTGATCCCGGCCGCCTTCAGCTCGGTGACGGCCTTGGCCACGCCCTCGGTGCTGCCGGAGACGACCACCTGCTTGGGCGAGTTGTGGTTGGCCAGCACCACTTCCGCGCTCAGTCCGGCCCGCTCCAGAACCTCAAGGACCGCGGCGGCCTGCCCGGAGGCGGCGGCCATGCTGCCAGGGTCACCACCGACGTCCGCGGCGGCGGCCAGGATCGACTCGGCCCGCGCCGCGGAGATATCGAGGAGGGTGCCCGCGTCGATCGCGCCCGCCGCGGCCAGCGCGACGAGTTCGCCATAGCTGTGCCCGGCGACGAGATCGGCCCGCACACCGAGTTTGTCAAGCAGCTGGTGCACGGCGAGTCCGGCGATGCCGAGCGCGGGCTGGGCG
The DNA here is from genome assembly GCF_052078295.1 of Crossiella sp. CA198. Lineage (NCBI taxonomy): Bacteria > Bacillati > Actinomycetota > Actinomycetes > Pseudonocardiales > Pseudonocardiaceae > Crossiella > Crossiella sp. CA198. Next base: position 38,551 of record NZ_JBQJIM010000042.1, on the reverse strand, counting down.
ACCCTGGTGTCACGCAGCCGGGTCTCGTTGTCCTTGGCCACCGCGGAGTCGAACGCGGCGGGCGGGAACAGCAGGTCGGCCCACTGGTGACCGCGCTGCAACAGGTGCTGCACCTCGGGGAAGGCCACGAACAGCTCGGCGAGCATGCCGGTGCGCTGGCTGCCCTGCCCGGGGAACAGTAAGGCGAGCTTGCCGGATTCCGTGCCCAGGGCGGTGTTCCCGGCCAGGTACACCCCGGCAGCCGGGTCGTGTTCCCCGGCGACGGCGCGGCGGAGTTGGCCGACCAGGCCGTCCAGGCTGTCCGCGACCACCGCGACCTGCACGGGTTCGGTGCGGGTGTCGGCGGTGCGGGCGGCGGTGCGCGCCAGGTCCCGCAGCCGCCACGGCCGCCCGCCGGTGTCGTTGGCCGCGGCCAGGTCCAGGAGCTTCTCGATGGACTTGGTGGCCGCGCGCGAGTCGTTGCCGCGGAAGGTGAACAGCTCGGCGGGCCAGGCGTCCACGCTGTGCCGCGGCGCGGGCTGGTCGACGGCGGCGAGCACGGTGTGGAAGTTGGTGCCGCCGAAGCCGAACGCGCTCACCCCGGCGACCCGATGGGCCGGTTCGGTGGCCCAGGGCCGGGCCGCGGTGTGGAAGACGAACGGGCTGGAGTCCTTGTCCCAGGCCGAGTTCGGCGTTTCCACGTGCAGCGTGGGCGGCTTGACCCCGGTGTGCAGGGCGAGGGCGGCCTTGATCAGCCCGGCCAGTCCGGCCGCGCACTTGGTGTGCCCGATCTGGGATTTCACCGAGCCGATCGCGCAGGTCCCCGGCTGAGCCCCGGCCTCGACGAACATCTTGGTCAGGGTGGCCAGTTCGGTGCGGTCGCCGACCACGGTGCCGGTGCCGTGCGCCTCCACCAGGCCGACCGAGGCGGGGGAGAGGTGCGCGTTGGCGTAGGCCCGGTCCAGCGCGGCCCGCTGGCCCTCTGGGCGCGGCGCGGTCAGGCCGAGGGATTTGCCGTCGCTGGCCGAGCCGAGGCCCTTGACCACCGCGTAGATCTTGTCCCCGTCCCGCTGCGCGTCCGACAGTCGTTTCAGGGCAACGCAGGCGACGCCTTCACCGAGGGCGATGCCGTCGGCGCCGCTGTCGAAGGTGCGGCTGCGCCCGGTGGCGGACAGCGCGTGCACGGAGGCGAAGAGCAGGTAGTCGTTGATGCCGTTGTGCAGGTCCGCGCCACCGCAGAGCACCAGGTCGCTGGTGCCGTTGACCAGTTCCTTGCAGGCCACGTCAAGGGCGGCCAGGGAGGAGGCGCAGGCGGCGTCGACGGTGTAGTTGGCGCCGCCGAGGTCGAGGCGGTTGGCGATGCGGCCGGAGATGACGTTGGCCAGCATGCCGGGGAAGGAGTCCTCGGTCAGCGGCGGCAGCTGGTCCAGGAGTTCCTTGGGCAGGTTGGCCAGGTAGGCGGGCAGGACCGCGCGCAGGGTGGTGGCGTTGGACAGGTCGGAACCGGCTTCGGCGCCGAAGACCACGGAGGTGCGGGCGCGGTCGAAGTCCCGGTCACCGTCGTAACCCGCGTCCCGCAGCGCCCGGCGGGCCACCTCCAGCGCGAGCAGCTGCACCGGCTCGATGCTGGCCAGGCTGGCGGGCGGGATGCCGTAGCTCAACGGGTCGAACGGGATCCGCGGCAGGAATCCGCCCCAGCGCGAGGGGGTGCGGTCGTTGATGTTCTTGCCGGTGGCGTCGGGGGAGTAGTAGGTGTCGGCGTCCCAGCGCTCGGCCGGGACCTCGGTGACCGCGTCCACGCCGCCGACGATGTTGGCCCAGAAGGTGGCCAGGTCGGGGGAGTCGGGGAACACACACGCCATGCCGACGATGGCCACGTCCAGGGGCGGCGGCGCGACCGGTTCGGTGTGCGCGGGGGCGCGGATGCCGAGCCGGGTGCGGACGAGTTCGCGTTGCGCGCCAAGGTAGTCGGCCGCGTCGCCGGTGACCGCCTCGTGCAGGGCGGCGACCGTGGTGACCTCATCGCGCAGCACCGCGACCTGTCCGGCCATGAACAGGCCGTCGGCGAGCTGCTCGGTCTCGTCGGCGGAGACCAGGCTGTCGCCGTCGCGGCGCACGCCCTTGCTGGCGATGCGCAGCCTGCCGACGTTGAGGCTTTCCAGGTGTTCCCAGATCTCCCGGTCCGGCACGCCCTGGGCGGTCAGCTCGGCCTTGATGGTCTGGAAGTTCTCGGCGAAGGGGCTGGTGACGCAGCGGGTGGCGTGGCCGGGTGCGGTCTCCAGGAGTTCGGTGCCCTCGGCGGCGAGGACCTGCTGCTGGAACAGCGGTTGCACGGCCCCGGCGCTGACCGCCTCCTGGGTGAACAGGTAGGCGGTGCCCATGAGCACGCCGATCCCGACGCCCTTGGCGGCCAGTGGCGCGGCCATCGCGGCGACCATGGCGGCCGAGCGCGCGTCGTGCACACCCCCGGCGAAGATCACCTGAAGGTCAGCGCCGTCCTTGGTGCCCAAGTGGTCCAGCAGTACCGAGATCTGCGCTTCCCACAGCGCGAAGCTCGCCCTCGGCCCCACGTGCCCGCCGCATTCGCTGCCCTCGAAGATGAACCGGCGCGCACCCGCCTCCACGAACTGCTTGAGCAGCCCGGGGGAGGGCACGTGCAGGAAGGTCGTGATGCCGACCTCCTCCAGTGCGGCGGCCTGCGAGGGGCGGCCACCGGCGATGATCGCGTGCGTGGGCCGCAGCTCGCGGATGATCTCCAGCTGCGCGGCCCTGGTGTCCTCCGGCGCGAACCCGAGCACGCCCACGCCCCACGGGCGCGCACCCAGTGCGGCGGCGGTCTCGGTCATCATCCGCCGGGTCTGGTCCTTGCCGGCCAGGGCGAGGGCGATGAACGGCAGTCCGCCGCCGGTGGCGACCTCGGCGGCGAACCCGGCCTGGTCGGACACCCGGGTCATCGGGCCCTGCGCGATCGGCAGTGGCACGCCGATCGCGGTGGCGAAGGCCGAGCCGGGGCGCAGCACCGCGTCCAGGTTCTCGGCGGTCACCGCGGCGGTGATGGCGTCCCGGATGGCGCGCACGACCCGGCCGACGGTGCCGTAGCGCTCGGCGAAGCGGGCGGCCAGGAAGATGTCCTGCCCCAGTTCCAGGGCCGGGGCGGGGGCGCGTCCCTTGCGAGCCAGTACCCGGCGACCCTCGACCACGGCGGTCTCCGAGCCGTCCAGGGTGCGCAGCAGGGCGGCGGTCGCCTCGGGCAGCTCGGACTCGGCCAGCAGCGCGAGCTGGGTGTCCAGCACCACGCCGGTGGCTCCGCCGAGCACGGCCGCGGCGGCGGTGTGCGTGCCGATGCCGCCGGCCAGCCAGATCGGCAGGTCCAGGTCCGGGGTGGCCATGAGCTTCTGCAGCAGCACGAAGGAGCTGAGTTCGCCGATCAGGCCACCGGCCTCGTTGCCGCGGGCGATCAGCCCGGCCGCGCCACCGGCGGCCGCGGCACGCGCCTGCTCCACGGAGGTGATCTCCACGAGCACCTGGAAGCGGGCGGCGATGTCAGCGAGTTGCCAAGAGCTGTCCCCGGTCAACACGACCGTGTCAACTTCGGTGGGGAGATCGGCGGGGTTGAGCGCGCATCCAGCCGGGACGCGCACCCCGAAGGTGCCGGACGCCCAGCGCTGGGCGAGAACTAGTGCTTCCCGAGTCGACCGGGCGCCGGTGCCGAGGTCGAGAACTCCGAGTCCGCCGGACTGGCGGACCGCGGCGACGAGACGTGCGTTGGCCTCGCCGAAGGGGGTAACCCCGATGACGTCCCAACGCCGTTCCGACTGCGCGGCCATGGAGCCTCCGTTGATCAACAACAACCTGTGGACGGGCAGGATCCAGCTAGTGACCCGAAAGGCTGAATCGAAACGGGAAGCTAGCGGTGCAGGCTGTAATTCATCAACGGTTGAAATAGGGTCTTGAGTCGCCCTCAAGGGAAAATTGAGCGGCTCTCAAGTATTCGGTGCTCCCGCTTTGGCTCTCGGGTCCCGGTGTCTTGTTCAGCAATTCGGCACAAATGCCGTGTGGCTGAAGTCACTCAACCGGGCAAAACCGCTGGCCGGGAGGTCACCCAGTGTGTCCACTGTGGACGTCTGGCCTGGGGTCCAGGCCCGCGTGTCCCCGGTGTTCATCCACTGGATACGTCCGCTGCACGTGGGGGTAATCGCCACAACGTGCGGGTTTGTTACCACCCTCGTGCGGGCAGGCCGGGCGGACCGGTCGCGCTCGGCGATCATGGGTCCCCCGGCAGGGTGGTCCGGGAGGCGATCATGAACCCAGGGTGCTGTCGATCAACGGCAACAATGCCGGGTGATCTTTGGGCGAGTTGATTCGGAAATCTCCGGCGCCCGAGGTACATTCTGCCCGCCATTCGCAGGGGATGGCGCGGGTTAATGCTGCCGAAATCGGCCTACGACGTTTGCAGGTAACTGAATCCAGCGCGCCAGGGCCGTTCTGACACGGTTCAGCGAGGTAGCTACCCAGGTAGCAGTGGATCTCGATACCTGGTAGTGGCCCGCTGCGCACATGCTGACAGCCCGGACAAACGTTGGCGACCGAGTCGACCGCCGCGCCCCGCCGAAATCCCCGGTTAACACTGACAGGTAACTTGCCAGTACGGCATGCAGTCGTCCCGGCGAACGAAGGAGAGCCATGTCAGCCCATGAGGTGGACGTCGTCGTGATCGGGCTCGGGCCCGGTGGTGAGCATGTTGCCACGGAGCTGGCCGGGGCCGGACTGCGGGTGCTGGGAGTGGAGCGCAGGCTGGTCGGCGGCGAGTGCCCGTACTACGGCTGCATCCCGACCAAGATGATGGTCCGCGCCGCCGAGGTGGTCGCCGAGGCCCGCCGCGTGCCCGAACTCGCGGGCTCGGCCACCGTGCTCCCCGACTGGTCGGCGGTAGCGGAGCGTATCCGCCGCGAGGCCACCGACAACTGGGACGACTCCGTCGCCGTCCGCCGCCTCACCGACGCGGGCGCCACCTTCCGCCGTGGCACCGGCAAGATCACCGCCCCCGGTCAGGTAGAGGTCCTCGACGAGGACAACCAGTCCCACACCGTCACCGCCACCAAGGCCATCGTGCTCAACCCCGGCACCGAACCCCTCATCCCGCCGATCCCGGGCCTGGCGGGCACCCCGTTCTGGACCAACCGCGAAGCAGTCCGCACCGAGTACGTCCCCGACACCCTGGTGGTCCTCGGCGGCGGCGCCATCGGCCTGGAGTTCGCCCAGCTCTTCGCCCGCTTCGGCGCCGAAGTCCACCTCATCGAACCCCAGACCCACCTCGCAGCCCTGGAAGAACCCGAGGCCGCGGCCCTGCTCACCGAGATCTTCGCCGACGAAGGCATCACCGTGCACACCGGCGCGGGCGCCGAGTCAGTGACCCACCAGGCCAACGAGTTCACCCTCACCCTCACCAACGGCGCCCGCGTCACCGGCACCCACCTCCTGGTAGCCACCGGCCGCACAACCGACTTCGAAGCCCTGGGCATCGGAAACCTCGGCCTGGACCCCACCACCAGAACCCTCCCCACGGACGATCGCCTCAAGGTCGCCGAGGGTGTCTGGGCAGTAGGCGACATCGTCGGCCACGGCGCCTTCACCCACATGTCCATGTACCAGGCCGACATCGTCATCCGCGAGATCCTCGGCCGCCCCGGCCCCGCCGCCCAGTACCACGCCATCCCCCGGGTCACCTTCACCAACCCAGAGCTGGGTTCGGTAGGCCTCACCGAGAAACAAGCCAGGGCTCAAGGACACAACATCCGCACCGGCCTCACCCGCCTGGAGAACAGCTCCCGAGGCTTCGTCCACAAGGTAGGCAACCGAGGCCTGATCAAACTCATCCTCGACACAGACCACAACACCCTCCTGGGCGCCACGGCGATGGGCCCCGCCGGCGGCGAAATCCTGGGCGCCCTGGCCATGGCAGTCCACGCCAAAATCCCCCTGGAAACCCTCCAACAGTTCATCGGCGCCTACCCCACCTTCCACCGGGCGATCAGCGAGGCCGTCAAGGACCTCGGCTAGCACCCGCCCACCCCGAGGTCCTGACCAGCACTTTGTGGATAGCCCCCGGCCTCGGGGTGCGCCTGTGGATACGCTGGGAACCAAATAGCCCCTCCCCGCGTTGCGTGAACAATCGGAAGCGCGCCCACCGCACAACCGCCCCCCGCCCCACCCCGACACCCCGCCCAGCCCCACCCCAGCTAACCGACACCAGCCCACCGGGCCGACCAGCCCGCACTCAAGCGCCACGTACCAGCAGCCCGCACCCAGCCGCCCCTCCTCCGCGGCCCACGGCTGCACGCGCAGCCCGCCTGCCGCAGCCCGCCCGCTGGCGCACAACCCGGCGCGCGGCTGGGCGCGCAGACCCTGACGTGCCCAGCCACCGCCTGCCGCGCCGCGATGCGCCGCCCACCCGCAGACCGCGCTACCCGCGAGCCGCCCCGCCCGCGAGCCGCGCTACCCGCACACCGCGCTACCCGCACACCGCGCTACCCGCACACCGCGCTACCCGCACACCGCGCTACCCGCACACCGCGCTACCCGCACACCGCCCCCGTGCTAGCCGACCCCACCAACTTCGCGTACTTCGCCAAAACCCCCCGCGAATACCCATGCCCCCGCGGCACCCACCCCTCCCGCCGCCCCGCCAACTCCGCCGCCCCAACCCCCAGATCCAACGCCCCCGCCACCACATCCAACCGAATCCGATCCCCATCCCGAACGAACGCGATCGGCCCCCCGTCCACCGCCTCCGGCGCCACATGCCCCACGCACAACCCGGTCGTCCCGCCCGAGAAGCGCCCGTCCGTCAGCAACAACACGTCCTTGCCCAGCCCCGCGCCCTTGATCGCCCCCGTGATCGCCAGCATCTCGCGCATCCCCGGCCCACCCTTCGGCCCCTCGTACCGGATCACCACCACATCCCCTGCGGTGATCGTGCCGTTCTCCAGGGCGTCCATGGCTGCTCGTTCGCCTTCGAAAACCCTTGCCGTGCCCTCGAAGACCGCCTCGTCGAAGCCGGCGGACTTCACCACCGCGCCGTCCGGGGCCAGGGTGCCGTGCAGGATGGTGATGCCGCCGGTGGGGTGGATGGGGTTGGACAGGGCCCGGATGACTTCGCCGTCGGGGGCGGGGGCGTTGAGGGTGGACAGGTTCTCGGCCATGGTCTTGCCGGTGACGGTGAGGGTGTCGCCGTGCAGGAGGTCCGCGTCCAGCAACAGTTTCAGCACCACAGGGATGCCCCCGATGCGGTCGACGTCGTACATCACGTGTCGCCCGAACGGCTTGAGGTCGCCCAGGTGCGGAACTTTCGCGCCGATGCGGGTGAAGTCGGCCAGGGTCAGGTCGACCTCGGCTTCGTGGGCGATGGCCAGCAGGTGCAGCACCGCGTTCGTCGAGCCGCCCAGGGCCATGACCACCGCGATGGCGTTCTCGAAGGCTGGCTTGGTCATGATGTCCCTGGCGGTGATGCCGCGGCGGAGCAACTCGACCACCGCTTCACCGGAGCGGCGGGCGTAGCCGTCCCGGCGGCGGTCCACCGCGGGCGGTGCGGCGGAGCCGGGCAGCGACATGCCGAGGGCTTCGGCGGCGCTGGCCATGGTGTTGGCCGTGTACATCCCGCCGCAGGCGCCCTCGGTCGGGCAGACCGCGCGTTCGATCGCGTCCACGTCCGCGCGGCTCATCAATCCCCGCGCGCACGCGCCGACCGCCTCGAACGCGTCGATCAGCGTCACCTCGCGCTCGGACCCGTCCGACATGGTCGCCCGGCCCGGCATGATCGAACCCGCGTACAGGAACACCGCGGCCAGGTCCAGCCGCGCGGCCGCCATCAGCATCCCGGGCAGCGACTTGTCGCACCCGGCCAGCAGCACCGACCCGTCCAGCCGCTCGGCGCCCATCACCGTTTCCACCGAGTCCGCGATCACCTCCCGGGACACCAGTGAGAAGTGCATGCCCTCGTGCCCCATCGAGATCCCGTCGGAGACCGAGATCGTGCCGAACTGCAGTGGGAAACCCTCCGCCGCGTGCACACCCTCCTTGACCGCCAAGGCCAGCCGGTCCAGCGACAGGTTGCACGGGGTGATCTCGTTCCACGAGGAGGCGACGCCGATCTGCGGCTTCTCCCAGTCCTCATCGGAGAAACCGACGGCGCGCAACATGCCGCGCGCGGCCGTTCGTTCCAGACCATCGGTGACATCCCGGCTACGCGGTTTCAGATCGGCCATGCCCCGGGACGCTACTCGCGGTCACCACCCCGCGCGCGTCCTCATTTCGCCCGCCCGCACCCGGTACCTGACAGATTCCGGCAGGAACCCGGTGCACACTGGAGCGGTGCGCGCCGCCCGACTGCTCTCCCTGCTCCTGCTGCTCCAGACCAGGGGCCGCCTCACCGCGCAGGAACTGGCCGAGGAACTCGACGTCTCCGTCCGCACCGTCTACCGCGACGTCGACTCGCTGAGCAGCGCAGGCGTGCCGGTCTACGCCGACCGCGGCCCCACCGGCGGCTACCAGCTCCTGGATGGCTACCGAACCCGCCTCACCGGCCTGACCAGCACCGAAGCCGGCGCGCTCGCACTGGTGGGCCTGCCGGACCAGGCCGCCGAACTGGGCCTGGGCACCGTGCTGGCCGCCGCCCGGCTCAAACTCGACGCCGCGCTGCCGCCCAGCCTGCGCGAGGGCGCGCACCACGTCCGCGACCGCTTCCACCTGGACGCCCCCGGCTGGTTCGCCGACGCCGACCGCCCGGCACAGCTGCCCGCACTGGCCACCGCGGTCTGGGAGGCGCGCCCGATCCGGATCACCTACCGCCGCTACCGCCAGCCCGACCGCGAATCCGTGGTGCTCCCACTCGGCCTGGTCCTCAAGGCGGGCACCTGGTATCTGGTCGCCGAGGCCGACCGCACCCGCACCTACCGGGCCAACCGGATCAGCGCGGTGGAGATCCAGGATAACGCTTTCCCGAGGCCGCCCGATTTTGACCTGGCCGCGTACTGGCAGCGCTGGTCCGCCGAGTTCCAGTCCACTGTGTACAAAGGTGAGGCCCGGATCCGGGTGTCTCCCAAGGCAATGGGCGGGATCTTCACCTCGGGCCCGGTGGTGGCGGCGAAGATCCGCGCCCCCGAACCGGGCCCCGACGGCTGGCGCGAGGTGGTGGTCCCGATCGAGAACCACGTGATCGCCCAGTCCGATTTCCTGCGCTACGGCCCCGAATTGGAGGTCCTGGACCCGCCGGAACTACGCGAGTCCATCGTCGGCGCCGCCGCCGAGATGATCAGGATGTACCGGGGCGGCGAGCGATGAGTTCGATCTCCACGTTGGCCCCCAACGGCAACCCGGCCACACCGATCGTGGTGCGCGCCGGGAACGGCTGGGCGAACTGCTCGGCGTAGACCGCGTTCATCGCCGCGAAATCGGCCATGTCGGTCAGGAACACGGTGCACTTCACCACGTCGTCCGGGGTCAGCCCGGCGGCTTCGAGCACGGCGAACAGGTTGGCGAAACACTGCCGAGTCTGGTCGCCGACCGAACCCTGGACGAGCTTCCCGTCCGGTCCGACCGGGGTCTGGCCGGAGAGGTGGACGAACGGATCGGCGTCCACGGCGTGCGAGTACGGCCCGACAGCCACGGCCCCGGGAGCGTTGACGGCATTCCTCATACCGACCAGCCTGTCACCGCAACCCGTATCCTTGCAGCGATTTCACCAGGATCTCCTGCGCGGCCTGGTCATCACGGGCAGTGGCGACCCACACCAGATCGCGGATCTCGCGCAGGCTCAGTTCGTCCTGGTGCAGGTGGAAGGGTAGTAGGCCGAGTTGGGCGAACAGTTCACCACTGTCCGGCAGCAGCGAGGTCAGTACCTGGCGGGCACCGGGCACCCTGGTGTTCTCGCGTACCGCCCGCAGCACCAGCAGGTTGAGCTGCCACGGGCGTCGGCCGCGCTGGTGCCCGCGCAGCAGTGCGGCGACCTGCTGGAGCAGCTGCTCGGTGCAACCGTGGCCGGGGCCGGTGATCCGAGCGATCTGGGCCAGCCTCGGCAGCGTTTCCGGATTGTATCCGGACAGCGCGTGGAGGTCGGTCCACTCGGCGGCGAAGCGGTTCGCGATCGTCGCCCGGATCCCGGTCATCGAGCGAAGAACACGATCGACCAGTAGTCGCGCGAGTTCACTGATGTCGTCCAGGGGCAAGGTGAACAGTGGTCCGGGCAGATCCGTCAACGCCCAGTGGCACAATTCCGTCGCCTGTCCCGCGTCGGCGAACCGGGCCAGCGCCACGGCGGTTTTGGTGTCCAGTGTTCGAGGAACCTGTCCGGACAGGGTGGCGAGGCGCTTGAGCACCTCGATGTACTTGCGCGTGGTGGCCCGCGCGGCATAGGCGTGCAGCAATGGTGCCGCGTAGGGCTTTCCAGCGAGGATTGATCTGGCGATGCTGTCGGCGCCGTAGTGTTCGACCAGCCAGTCCAGCGAGGCCGGATCCGCCCAGGTGCAGAAGTCGATGATGGCCGCCGCTTCGGGGCGACTGACCGAGAGGATGGACTCGGTCAGGATGTGCACGCTGCTGCTGGGGAATGCCTCGTGGGTTTCGCGCAGCAGCGGCAATGCGGCGTAGACGTGCTCGGGCGGGCGCCGGATCCCGTAGCTGATCTCGTTGCCGAACCAGTCCGATGCGGTCAGCAGATCCGGCTCGCTGCGGGCGCGCATCACCGTGAACCGCCCGCTGAGGTCGATGCCCTCCTTCTTCAGGCTCTCCTCGGTGTAGTCCAGCAGGCGGCGTTCCGGGTCGGCCTCGACGATGGGAATCCCAGCCAGGCCAACGGTCACGTGGTCTGCCAGGGCGCTGGCGGCGTTGTACACCGTGTGCAGGCGGTCCAGGCTCGGCGGCGTGCGGAACTCCTCCTGCAACCGCAACGTGATCGTCGCACCATCCCTGGTGGCGATCTGGATCCCCGCGATCGCGCTCAGCGTCTCCCAGGAGAACCACGAACGCCACAGGCCGGTCAGCCGGTCCCAGGAGCGGTAGCAGGAGTCGGGTGGGCCGATCTCGTTCTCGCGCAAGGTGTATTCGCCGTCGGAGAGCACCGCGCGCAGCAGCACCAGGTTGAGGCTGTACAGCGCGAGGTGTTCCATCAGCGGTTTGCGGGGCAGCGGGGAGCCGTCCGGTGTGGGCAGGAACGGGTCCGGGCTGAACAGGACTCCGTGCAGCTGGTGGTGCACGATCGCGTCCAGGGCCTCGATCTCGGCCGGGGTGATCCGGTGGCGGGCCCATTCCCTGAGTAGCTGCAACAACATCGGGCGGGTGTGCAGAGGCGCGTGGCTGAGACAGGTGAACCAGTCGGCGGACAGGCGCACCCGGTTGAGGTCGCCGCCCAGCGAGCGGACCGTGGCGGTCTCCCGGATCACCTGGTCCAGCAGGAAGTCCGCGGCCAGGAACTCGCCGAAGGTGTTGTGCAGGAACTCATACGCCTTGGCATCCTCGACCCGGCCGCGCGACTCGTGGATGAAGAAGAAGCTGCCCACCAGCAACTCCGACTGGGACAATCGACGGCCTGGGCCGCCGGGAATAGTCCTGGATCGCTTGAAGTAGGCCAGATCCGCGTCCAGGTCGCCGGCCGCGATGTGCACCGCGTGCCGGTTGGCCATGCCGATCGCCGCCACGCCCAGGCAGCGCACATCGTCATCGACCATTGTGGACAGATCCTCGGCGCACCGGTCGGCCGGGTCCTTGGCGCGTTCCCGGCGGACGAACTCGGTGATGATGCTGTGGTACAGCTGCGTTCGGTCCAGCCCCGTCGCGTCGGCCAGGGGTTGCACGGTGGCGTCGTAGATGGCGAGCATGAGCAGCAGCAGTGGCTGTTCGGCGAGTTCGAGCAGCGCGGGGGAGTCGGGCAGGGTGAACGGGCGGGCGTTGTGCTCGTTCCACACCCGGGTCCAGGCCGCCCGGCGTGGCGCGTCGAACTCCAGCAGGCGCAGCACGGTGGCCTCCGGCGGCACCGCGGCCTTGTCGATCAGGGTGATCCGGCTGGTCACCAGCACCCGCACCGGGCGGCCGTGCCGCGCCTCGCGTTCCTGGAACCGGTGTACCCGGGAAAGGTAGTCGGCGAAGACCTTCCCGTTGGCCTGCAACAGTTCGTCGTAACCGTCCAGGATCACCAGCGGCGGACTGTCCACTCTGGACTCGGCGAACTCCGCCCACGGCTGAGTCAGTCCGGTGTCCCGTTTGAGCTGGATCTCCAACTGGTCCTGGAGATCGCGTTCCGGGTCTATGTCGCGCAGTTCCACCCGGACCACGGTGAACGCGGGCGCGGCCAGCCGGGCGGCGAGCACCTCGGTCAGCAGGGACTTGCCGGAACCCGGGTGCCCGAGCACCAGCAGCGGCCGTTCCGTGGAGTGCGGGGCGGCCAGGTAGCGCAACAGGAACTCGCCGAGGTCCTGCCGCGCCGGCGCCGACGCCCAGGACGGTTCGTGTTCCAGCCGGGTCCCGTTCCCGCCGCACAGCACCTTGAATGCCTGCGGCACAAAGGAATCCGCCTTCGCCGGGTAGGTCAGCCCGTCCCGCGCGCCGTCGCCGAAGACCGGTGCGCTGAGCTTGTCGGCGTACTCCGCGGACAACGCCGCCGCCACCCGGTGCCCGCGCGCCACCGGCGTCATCGCCTCGACGGTGGCCGCCAGCGCCCGCAACCCCAGGTCGATCAACTCGGTGCGCGCCTGATCCCGCCGCACCGTCCACGCGCAGAACTCCGGACTGTCCACCATCAAGTGCAGCAACTGCGCCTGGTACACCTCCTCGGCCGCCACCGTGGCCCGCTGGATGCCCGCGGCCAGTTCCCGCTCCCGCGCCCCGGGCACCCGCGAGTCCACCAGCAGGGCCTGGGCGAACAACCGGAACTGCCCGCCCAGCAGGTTGTGGAAGATGCACCGCTCGTTCCAGGACGGCGCCGGATCGGCCGGATGCGGCAACGGCACCGCGAACCGCTCCGTCGCGGCCGTGTTGACCAGCACGATCTTCTCCGCGTCGGTGAGCGCGACCTCGGCGAGAAAGCCGGGGAGCTGGGCTTCCAGTGCGTCGAAGAAGGCGGTGAAGGTGATCAGGTAGTTCGCCGCGGCCATCCGCCGGGCCCGCTCCAGGAAGCCCCCGTCACCCCGGCCGAGCAGCTTGCGCGCCACACCCTGTCCAAGCTTGCTGACCTCGTTCTTCGCCCCGAGCAGCGACAACGCGCCCGGGTCGACCGCCACCCCGAACACCAGCAACCCTACCCCGGCCAGCCGATCGACCGCCGCCACCAGCTTGCTGTCCCCACCCCGTTTCACCAGCTTCTGGACCTGGGCGAAGGTGATCGCGGTAGCACTGTCCTGCCCCATGGCAGGGGTGTCGCGGAACGTGGTCGAATGGTTACTTCAGGCCATGCTTCCGGAGTTCGGCCAGCAACTGCTCGTGCGCGACCTTGCCGCCGATCCTGGGCGCGGCCCAGAGCAGGTCGTCGATGTCCTGGAAGGTCAGCTCGTCCCGGTACCGGTGCAAGGGTGAGAGCCCGACGCCCAGCAGGACCGGGGTGTCCCGCGAGCACAGCTGTCGCAGGATGTCCTCGTGCTGGTGCTGCTCCCGGACGGCGCGCAGCAGGTACCGGCTGCCCGGCCAAGGCTGACGCCAGTGCACCCGAGCGGTGATCTTCTGGAACAGGATCCCGGTGAACCCATGATGGGGGTCGGCGATGCGGGCGGCCTGACTGAGCCGGAGCAGGATCTCGGGTGGGTTGGCCTTGGTGAGCTTGTCGAGGTAGGCGGTTTCGCGGGCGAGCCGGTCGGTGATCGCGGGCCGGAGTTCGGCCAGATCGGCGTGGCCGCCGGTGACGAGCAGGCGGACCAGCTCGTCGAGTGCGGACTGGGGGAGGGCCAGTAGTGGTTCGTCCGAGGCACGGTCGTCCACCAGCGTGGTCAGCGCGGATCGGCGGAGGTCTGGTTGCCCGCCCGCGTCGGCGAAGGCCGCGAAGGCCACCGCGGTTTCGGCATCGAGGTCGCCGACGTTGCCGAATCCGGCTGCCACCTGCTCGGCCAGGAAGCTGACTTCCTGGTCGCCGTGGCGGGCGTAGGCGTTGAGCAGTGGCGCGACCATCGGGCTGGCTTCGAGCACCAGCGGGTCCAGCCCGACGGCGGAGTCGGTGATGACGGCCAGCCAGCTGGGGTCGAAGCGGACCAGGAAATCGATGATCGTCGCCGCCTGGGCACGGGACATGTTGGTGAGCTGCTCAGGGTGGATCTGGTGGCGTGGGGTGATAAACAGGCCCGGAGTGCGTTGCAGGATATCGATGGCCGCATAAACGTGTTCCGAAGGCAAACCGATTCGATCCGGGAGCCAGTCGGCGTTGTGCAGTTCGGCCGGATCGCGGCGGCCACGCAGCACGGCGAACTCCTGTGGCAGGGCGACTCCGGCCACGGCGAGATTCGACTCCGCGTACTCCAGGCCGGTTGGCCCCAGGATCGCCTTTCCGGCCAGGCCGATGGTCAGGTGGTCGGCCAGCGCCTCCGCGCTCCGGAGCACCAGGTCCAGTCGATGGTCGGCGATGTCGTTGCCTGCCACCGGCCACAGGGACAGGGTCACCGTCGAGTCGAACCGGATGGCGGTGAGCAGCGAGGCGAGCATGCCCAGGGCTTCCAGGGAGAACCAGGCACGCCACAGGTGGGTCAGGCGATCCCAGGTGCCGTGGTAGAGGTCGGGCGGCCCGATCCGCTGCTCGTGCAGTTCATAGTGGTCGTCCGCGAGCGCGGCGCGGAGAACCACCAGGTTCAGGCTGTAGGTGGCCTGCTGGGCCAGCAGGGCGTTGCGGGGATAGGGATCGCCGTCGTGCCGGGCGGTGTAGGCGAGGGCGTCCGGGCTGTAGACGATCGCGCGCAGCTGGTGGTGCAGGATGCGGTCCAGGGCTTCGGCGTCTACGCGGCCGCGGGCCCATTCCCGTAGCAGGCGGACCATTTGCGGGCGGCTGTGCAGGGGGACGTGTTTCAGGCAGGCGAACCACTGCGGGGACAGGGTTGCCAGGTGTGCGTCCAGGGCACCGCGCAGGGCTTCGTCGCCGGAGAGCTTGGCAACCGTGGTGGTCTCGCGGATCACTTGGCGGAGCAGGAAGTCCGCGACCAGGAACTCGCCGAAGGTGTTGTGCAGGAACTCGTATGCCTTGGCGTCGTTGACCTGGCCGCGGGATTCGTGGATGAAGAAGAAGCTGCCCACCAGCAGCTCGGCCTGGGTCAGTCGGCGACCGGGGCCTTCCGGAGCGCGGGCCTTGGTGAAGTAGGCGAGATCGGCGTCCAGTTCGGTGCTCAGGATGTGCACGGCCTGGCGGTTGAACATGCCGATCGCTGCCACGCCAAGGCGATTCAGCTCGGCGGTGACATTGGGGGCAGGGTCGGTGGCATCTTTGCGGCGTTCGCGGCGGATGAACTCGGTGAGCAGGCTGTGGTACAGCTCGGTGCGTTCCAGATTTTCCGCGTCTGCCAAGGGTTTCACCGTGGCGTCGTAGATGGCGAGCATGAGTAGCAGCAGGGGTTGCTCAGCCAGTTCCAGCAGGGCATGCGACTCCGGAACGGTGAAAGGGCGGGCGTTGTGCGTGTTCCAGGTGTCGGCCCAGAGTTCTTGGCGGGGGCGGTCGAATTCCAGGAGGCGGATGACCGTGGTGTCGGCGGGGAGGGTGGCCTTGTCGATCAGGGTGATGCGGCTGGTGATCAGGATGCGGACCGGGCGGCCGAGCATGGCCTCGCGGGATTGGAAGTTGGCGGCCCGCATCAGGTAGTCGGCGAAGACTTTCCCGTTGGCCTGCAACAGTTCATCGTAGCCGTCCAGGATGATCAGGGGTGGACTGTCCGCGCGGGACTTGGCGAACTCCGACCAGTTGACAACGCGGCCGGTGTCTCGTTTGATCTGGGTTTCGAGTTGGTCCTGGAAGTCGGTTTCCGGGTTGATGTCCCGGAGTTCGATCCGGACGGCGGTGAAGGCGGGGGCGGCCAGTCGGGCGGCGAGCACCTCGGTCAGTAGGGACTTGCCTGAGCCGGGGTGACCAAGTACGAGCAGTGGGGTTTGGGTGCTGTAGGGGGAATGCAGGAACTCCAGCAGGAAATCGCCGAGGTCTTCCCTGATCGGGAGGTCGGTCCAGCGGGGCTCGTGTTCGAGGTTGGCCTCCGCGGACAGGTTGCGGATCACCTTGAACGCCTGGGGGATGAAGGCGTCCTGCTTGGCCGGGAACACCAGGCCGTCGGCCTGGGCGTGGTCGCCGAAGACCGGGTCGGCGAGGCGGTGACCGTACACAGTGGACAGATCAGCGGCGGTGGCGTCGCTCTGTGCGCCGGGGTGCAGTTCGGCGATCCGGTCCGCGAGGTCCTGGAGGCCGCGGTCGATGCGGTGCTGGTCCTGGCGGCCTACCCAGGCGGTGAAATCGGGGCTGTCGCGCAGCAGTTCGAGATATTGAGCCTGGTAGACCTCCTCGGCCGCCCTGCCTGCGGACTCGACGGCCTCGGTCAGATCGCGTTCCCGGAACTGGTAGTTGAGGCCCGCGGCGAAGAGCTGGAATCGACTGGCCAGGGCGAGGTAGAGGGTCCGCCGGTGCGTGGTCTCGCTGTGCACCGGATGGGGCAGCACGACCGGGCTGTCGATCAACGCCCGGTCGGGGAGCATGTGGATCTTTTCCGCGTCGGTCAGCGCGAACGCGGCCATGAGGTCCGGCGCGTGGCGGTCCAGGGCAGTGAAGAAGGCGGTGTAGGTGAGGAGGCAGTGGGCGGCGGCCATGCGGCGGGAGCGGTCCAGGAAATCGCCAGCGTCGCGGTTGAGGAGTTTCTTGGCAGCTGCCTGGCCGAGTTTGGTGATTTCGTTTTTTGCGCCCAGCAAGGACAGGGTCTCCCTGGCGATGGTGACGCCGGAGACCAGCAGGATCACCCCGGCCAGTTTGTCCACCGCCTCAATGAGTTTGCTGTCCTGGACGCGGCCCTGTTTCACCACCTTCTGGACCTGCTGGAAGGTGATCGCGGTCACGATGTCCTGCCCCATGCGAACAGTGTCGCGGGCTGCCGCCGAAGAGTTACCGCGGGTAGGGTCGGAAGCGCTGATGGTTCGCCACGGGTCCCGAAACGGGGTTTGTGGCGTCGTAAGAGGGAACCCGGTGGAAGTCCGGGACTGCCCCGCAGCGGTTAGCGGGAACGACCGCCGTCATCGCACTGGACGCACACCGCGTCTGGGAAGCGACGGCCAGTAGGAGCCTGAGCCCAGGCCTGCCCGCGAGTCCGAAGACCTGCCATCGGCCGTGCCAGCCACCTGGGCAGGCACGTTCCCGGTTCGGCCACGAGGGATGGCCGTGGGGCGCCCAGCCGTCGCGCACGGACTGGTTGCCGCGCGTTCGAATCCCTTTCCCGGACCGGAATGTCGTTCTCGAGGGAAGAAGGACGTCTCAGCATGACCACTGATCGAGCGACCGTGTCCGCGACCATCCTGGACTACCCGCGGATCGGGCCGAACCGCGAGTTGAAGCGGGTCATCGAGGGCTACTGGGCCGGTCGGGTCAGCGCCGCCGACCTGGACGAGACCACCACCAGGCTGCGGCTGGACACGCTCACCGAACTGCACCGGGCCGGGCTGGACGAGGTGCCCACCGGCACCCAATCCCGCTACGACCACGTGCTGGACACCGCCGTGCTGCTCGGCGCGGTGCCGCCGCGGCACCTGCGCGCAGGCGAGGACCCCCTGGACACCTACTTCGCGATGGCGCGCGGGCGGCCCGAGGCCCCGGCGCTGGAGATGACCAAGTGGTTCGGCACCAACTACCACTACCTGGTGCCCGAGATCGGGCCGGACACACCCATCGCGCTGCGTGGCGACAAGCCGGTGCGGCAGTATCGGGAGGCCGTGGACCTGGGCATTCCGGGTCGGCCGGTGCTGCTCGGACCGGTGACCTTCCTGCTGCTGTCCGCCGCGGCCGCGGACGCGCCCGCCGGGTTCGACCCACTGGACCGGCTCGATGACGTGCTGGCGGCCTACCGCGAGCTGCTCGGTCAGCTGGCAGCGGCCGGGGCCGGGCACGTCCAGCTCGACGAGCCGTCACTGGTCACCGACCTCACCCAGGCCCAGCTCGACGCGTTCACCAGTGCTTACGCCTACCTGGCCGAATCGCCCGCGCGGCCTGAGCTGTGGGTGCAGACCTACTACGGGTTCCCCGCGCCCGCCGCGCTGACCACCCTGGCCGGGCTGCCGGTGCACACCGTGGGCCTGGACTTCTCCGGCGCGGCCGCCGAGGACCTGCCCGCGGCGGTCGGCGAGGCCGGTCTGCGCGGCAAGCGGCTGGCCGCGGGGCTGGTCGACGGGCGCAACGTGTGGCGCACCGACCTGCGCCGGGCGCTGGCCACCGCGACCGTGCTCGCCGGGATGGCCGCCGAGGTCGTGGTGACCGCGGGCAGTCCGCTGCTGCACGTGCCGGTCGACCTGGCCGTGGAGGACGAACTCCCCGCGGAACTGGTGCGGCGGCTGGCCTTCGCCAAGCAGAAGGTGGCCGAGGTGGTGGCCATCGCCCGCGGTCTGCGCGAAGGCACCCCGGCGATCGCCGAACAGCTCTCCGCCAGCGATCTGCTGCACCGCACCCCGGTGCGCCAGGACGCCGCGTTGCGCGCCCGGATCGCCGGACTGTCCGAACAGGACGAACTGCGACCCGCGCCCGCCGAGGAGCGATTCGCGTTGCAGCGCAAGGAACTCGGGCTGCCACAGTTGCCCACCACCACGATCGGCTCGTTCCCGCAGACCGCCGAACTACGCAAGGCCCGTGCCGGGCACCGCAAGGGCGAGCTGAGCGAGCACGACTACCACGCGGTGCTGCGCGCCGAAGTGGACAAAGTCGTTGCGCTGCAGGAGGAACTCGACCTGGACGTGCTCGTGCACGGCGAGCCCGAGCGCACCGACATGGTCGAGTACTTCGCCGAGAGACTGGACGGGTTCGCCGTCACCAAGCTCGGCTGGGTGCAGTCCTACGGCACCCGCTGCGCCCGCCCGCCGATCGTGCACAGTGACGTCACCCGGCCCGCGCCGATGACGGTGGAGTACGCCGCCTACGCCCAGTCCCGCACCACCCGCCCGGTCAAGGGCATGCTCACCGGCCCGGTCACCCTGCTGCAGTGGGCTTTCGTGCGGACCGACCAGCCGCGCGCGGACACCGCTGACCAGGTCGCGCTGGCCCTGCGGGACGAGGTCGCCGACCTGGAGGCCGCCGGCCTGCGGGTGATCCAGGTGGACGAACCCGGTCTGCTGGAAGGCGTGCCACTGCGGGCCGAGCACCGCGCCGACTACCTCCAGTGGTCGGTGCGGGCGTTCCGGCTGGCCACCGCGGGCGCGCAGGCGGCGACCCAGGTGCACACGCACGTCTGCTACGCCGAACTGGCCACCGTGGTCGAGGCCGTCCGCGCACTGGACGTGGACGTGATCAGCATCGAATCAGCCCGCTCCGGCGGGGCGGCCGCGGCCGTCGGCGCACTCACCAGCGGCGTCGGTCCCGGCGTGTTCGACGTGCACTCGCCGGTGGTGCCCGAGGTCGCCGAACAGGCCGCCCAGCTGCGCCGCGCCCTGCGCTGGCTGCCCGCCGAGCGGGTCTGGGTGAACCCGGACTGCGGGCTCAAGACCCGCGGCTACGCCGAGGTCAGGCCGGCGCTGCGGGTGATGGTCGAGGCCGCGCGCACGGTCCGCGCGGAGATCACCGGCTGAGTCCGTCCGGAGTGGACCCGCACTGGAAGAAGTACCGTGATGCGGTCCGGGTCCACTCTGCCGGTGCATGGACCCCGGCGGGCTTGCCTCATTACGGTGGCTCCCGACCAGGCCACACGGGATACAAAGGGGTCAGGATGGCTGTCGTGCGCAGGATCGTCGAACTCGTCGATCCGGACGGGAACACGATCGGGGAGACCTCGGTCGAAGAGGCGCACACGCCGCCCGGCCGGTTGCACCGCGCGTTCTCGGTGATGCTTTTCGACGAGGACGACCGGGTGCTGCTGCAGCAGCGGGCGAAGGTCAAGAACCGGTTCCCGGAGCTGTGGGCGAACACCTGCTGCTCGCACCCGCTGGCCGGTGAGGACATCGCGCTCTCGGCGATCAAGCGGGTCGACGAGGAACTGCACCTCAAGATCGAGGAGCTGCGCGAGGTCGGCGCCTTCACCTACCAGGCGCTGGACGGGCACGGGGCGGCCGAGCACGAGTTCGACCACGTGCTGATCGGCAAGATCGGCGCGGACGCCCACCTCACGGCCAAGCCGGAGCCGGGCGAGATCGAGCAGCTCAAGTGGGTTCAGTACAGCGAACTGGTGGCCGACCACGCCGCCAACCCGCAGAACTACGCGCCGTGGGTCCCCGGCGTGGTCCGCCTGATCGAAGCGG
Source organism: Crossiella sp. CA198 (assembly GCF_052078295.1). Taxonomy (NCBI): domain Bacteria; kingdom Bacillati; phylum Actinomycetota; class Actinomycetes; order Pseudonocardiales; family Pseudonocardiaceae; genus Crossiella; species Crossiella sp. CA198. The sequence goes on along the minus strand of NZ_JBQJIM010000042.1, from coordinate 18,154 downwards.
CCCGCGCCACCAGCTGACCCGGCACGGCCAACCCGCCGTACCACAACGGCAAACACACCGTACGAGAACGGCCAACACTCCGGGGATGGGCAACCTCCCCGGAGTGTTGGCCGTTGTGGACGGTGTGTTGGCCGGAATGGGACGGTGTGTTGGCCGTTGTGGTCAGCGGCGGAGTTGTTCTTGCATGAGGAGGAAGGCGCCGAGGCCGTGTAGGTCGTTGGTGTTGCGTTTGCGGGCGTAGTAGTAGTTGAGGTCGCCGACGTTGGTGCCCTCGGAGATGTCGTAGATGTTGGTCAGGCCGTCGGCGCCGTTGCGGACCTTGGCCAGCACGCCGCGGTAACCCCGGTCGGCCACCCGCTGGTACGAGCGTGGGATGTAGCCGCGTTGCACCGCCGCGTCGAGCATCGTGGTGTACATGGAGGAGGCCGAGGTCTCGGTCCAGTTGTCCGGGTCGTCACCGCGGTCGACCACCTGGAACCAGCGCCCGGTCTGCCGGTCCTGGTAGCGGGCCAGGCCCTTGGCCAGGTGTTGCACGTAGCCGATGAGCTGCTGCCGCTTCGGGTGATTCTTGGGCAGCATGTCCAGGATCTCGATGTAGGTGATCGCGGACCAGCCGAAGGCGCGGGCCCAGAAGAAACTGGTGGTTCCGGTGTCCGGCTTGGGTTTGGGGTCCCACGGGGCGTCCCGGTCGCCGTCGTAGGCGTGCCACATCAGGCCGTTGTCGGCCTTGAGCCGGTTGAAGTAGGTCTCCAGGTTCCGCAGCACCTCGTCGGTGGCGTACTGCTCGTCGCCGTAGGCCTGGCCATAGCGCATCAGGAACGGCTGGGCCATGAACACCCCGTCCGCCCACAGCTCGTTGGTCTTGCTGGTGGCGTGCCACATCCCGCCGTCGGGCGTGCGCGGATAGGTGGTGATCCGGGTGCGGATCTGGTCGGCGGCGGCCTTGTACCTGGGGTCGCCGGTCTCCTTGTGCAGGAAGATCAGCACGTTGCCGGGCTGCATCGCGTCCAGGTTGTTGAAGCTGTGGTTGACGTGCCCGGCGGCGTCGACGTGGTAGTCGGCCCACTTCTTGATGTAGGCCAGGTACTTCGGGTCCTTCAACCGCTGGTAGACCTTGTACACCCCGTAGAGGAACAACCCGCGGGTGTAGCCCCAGCCGCCGATGGTCTGCGGATCAGGGTTGCGCGCGATGGTCGAGTCGATCACCGCCTTGGACCAGTCGGTGGCCGGCGGGGCCGCCGTGGCCACCGGCGCGGTCACCGACAGCGCGAGCGCGGCCGCGGCGGCCACGGCGGTGGCCACCCGGAACACACGCGAGCGGAGGGTCCTGCCTCTGTTCACCGATCCTCCTACATCCGTTGGGTCAACTGCTCGTTCATCACCACGAACGCGGCGAGTCCGTGGAGGTCGTTGGTCATCCGGCGGCGGGACAGGTAGGTCTGGTAGTCGCTGGGGTGGGTGCCCTCGGAGGTGTCGAGCACGTTGGCCAGGCCGTCGGCGCCCTTGACCACCTTGGCCAGCACCCCGCGATGTCCTGTGCGGGCAACGGTGTCGTAGTACCGCGGCAGCAGGCCGAGCCGGACGGCCTTGCCGAGGGTGTAGGTGTACATGGCCGAGCCGGAGGTCTCGGTCCAGTTGTCCGGATCGTCACCGCGGTCGACCACCTGGAACCAGCGGCCGGTGCGGGGTTCCTGGAACCGGGCGAAGGCGCGGGCCAGGACGTTCAGGTTGGCGATCAGCTTCGGCCGGTCAGGATGGTTGCGCGGCAACACTTCCAGCACCTCGACCAGGGCCATCGAATGCCAGCCGATGGTGCGCACCCAGTGCACCGCGGAGGTGCGCGTGACCGGGTCCGGACCCCAGCTCGCGTCGCCGTTCTCATCGTAGGCGTGGAAGAGCAAACCGTTGGGCGCCACCAGGTGCTTGAACGTGACGAGGAGGTTGCGGGCCGCCTCGTCGTAGGCGTACTTCCCGTCGCCGTAGGCTTTTCCGTAGCGGGCCAGGAAGGGCTGCGCCATGTAGACACTGTCCGCCCACAGCTCGCCGGGGGTGAGGCTGGAGTACCACATGCCGCCGTCGGAGGTCCTGGGGTACTCGGCGATCCGGGCCCGGATCACGTCCGCGGCCTTGCGGTAGCGGAGGTCGCCGGTCTCGGCGTGCAGGGCGATCAGCAGGCTGCCCGGCAGCATCGGATTCTGTTGTACCAGTGGGGTGTTGAGCCTGCCCTCGGCGTCTACGGTCAGGTCGGCCCAGCCGCGCACGTAGTCCAGGTACCGTTTTTCCCCGGTGCGGCGGTACACCTGGTACACGCCGTAGAGGAACAACCCGCGGGTGTGGCTCCACTCGCCGAAGGAGGCGGGCGTGGGGAAGCGGGTCAGGGTGGCGTCCACGACGGCCCGCGACCAGTCCACTGTGGAATCAGCGGCGGCTGGTGCGGGCGTCGCGGCGCTCACGCCGCCGGCCAGGAGGGCGCCGACGACGGCGAAGGTGGTGACCAGTCGCCTGGCGGCGCGGACTGCTCGGGTGGACATGGTGGGCCTTTCGCTCAGGGGAGGGTCAGCACGACCTGGCTGATCCCGTTGTGCGGCCGGAGTTTCACCACGGTGCCGCCGAAGGCGCCGGTGGTCGTGGTCCAGCCGCTGGCCCTGCCGCGCAGTTCGTCCACAGTGGACTTACCGGCGGGGCGGCCGTCGAGGTAGGCGGCGCGCAGACCGCTGAGGCCGGGCAGGGTCAGCTGGGTCTCGGCAGGCGCGTCGCGCAGGGTGATCACCAGGTGCTTGCCGACCCGGTGACTGGTCAGCTTGCCGCCGTAGGGGTTCTCCGCACGCGCGCCGCCGTCGGCGGAGACCAGCCAGCCCGCGCGGTCCTTGCGGTCCAGATCGTTGGTGCCCCACGCCTTGGCCCACACCTGCGGCCCGCGCTGGTTGAACCCGATCGCCGCGCCCGCCCGCAGGTACAGCGGGAACTCGTCCACAGTGGACTCCCGGACGATGGTCCGGTCACCGGCCACGGTCTGTCCGCTGTGCAGGTCGATCCAGTCGCCCTTGGGCAGCCACACCCGCACCGGCGTGGGCTTCCCGGCCGCCCCGTCGGCCTCGGCGCGGTCCTCGGTCACCGGCGCGGCCAGCAGGTCCGGACCGACCATGAACTGCTGATCCGCCGTCCAGGCCGCCTCCTCCCTGGGGTGCTCGAAGGGCATCGGCCGGGTGATCGGCACACCGGTCGCCGCGGCCAGCCGGGCCTGCTCGAACAGGTAGGGGAACAGCTCGTAGTGCAGCTTCGCCGCGTCCCGGAACCGGCGCAGGGTGTCCGCGTCATAAACCCACGGGGTGCCGTTGCGGCCCGGCCCGCCGACCTGGAACACCGGCGAGACCGCGGACAGCTGCGCCCACCGGGTGAACAGGCTCGGCGAGGGCGAATCGGGTGCGATCCGGCGGTAGCCGCCGGTGTCCGAACCCCACACCGGATGCCCGGTCATCCCGTTGTTGACCCCGCGTCGCAGGGTCAGCCGCAACCCGTCGAAACTCATGTCCGCATCGGCCATCCAGGCCCCGCGCAGGATGGCCGGCATGCCGTCGTAGCCTGCCCGGAACAGCATCGTGTAGTTGTCCCCGTGCGCCTTGCGCAGCGCGCGGGCCACGGATTCGGCGTAGAGCAACGGATACCTGTTGTGCAGCAGCCGGCCGGGCCCGCCGGCGAAGGTGGACTCCTCGAAGTTGTGCTCCTCGCCGCGGTCGCCCTTGACCATGTTCACGCCCATCCGGAAGACCTTCTCCAGCTTGGCCTCGTAGTGCGCGCGGGTGGCCGGGTTGGTCAGGTCCAGGTCGAGCACGTTGGTGCGATCGGACTGCACGAAGGAGTTCGGCGGGTAGTCGTGCGGGCACGGTTTGCCGTCGGACTGCTTGGCCAGGAACGGCGCCACCCACACGCCCAGGTTCACCCCGCGCCGCTTCAGATCGTCGATCATGCCCTGGGCGTCCGGGAAGACCTGCTTGTCGAAGCTGAGCGCGCCGATGCAGGCGTAGGTCGGCCGCGCGCCCTCGGGGCCCTGCTCCCACGGGTTGTCGATCCACACCGTGTCCAGGGGCAGGTCGTGCGCCTGGAACTGGACGGCGTCCTCGATCACCTCGGCCTGGGTGTTGTACTTGTCCCGCCACTTCATCAGCGCGAACTGCCGCGGCGGCGGCAGCGTGGGCAGCCCGACACGCTGGAAGTAGGAGCGGGTGACCCGCTCGGGCGAGCCGCCGTAGACCTCGTAGGAGAGGTGGTCGTCCTTGAAGCACAACTGGATCCGGTCCTGCTGGCCATAGGCGACCGGGCAGGGCGCGGGCTTGTCCTCGCAGTGGGTGTCCGCCTGCGCGCCGGGGAAGGCGATCCGGCCGATCGCGACGGTGTCCGGGTAGACCGCGTAGCCGTGCGAGCTGAGGAAGAACGGAGTCGGCGCGCCGTTCTTGTTGCACTTGCCGAAGTTGCTCGCCCCGACGAAGACCGCCTTGTTCAGCAGCACCTTGCCGCGCAGATCGGTGAACATGGTGTGCGCGCCGCCACCGAGGAAGTGCTCCGCCGTCGACCCGGTGAGCGTCTCGGACACCCTGGTCACCCCGGTGGCCGGGCTGAAGGTCCAGTCCACCCGCAGCCCGCGCGGAGTGCGCGCGACGGCCACCGTGGCGGTGCGGCCGGGTTCGGTGGTGGCCACCACGTAGCTCGTGCCGCCCGGGGTGTCCTGCCGGCCGCGGAGGTCGGTGAGGTGGTGCGTGCTGCCGTCGGCCAGCTGGTAAACCATCCGAGCGGTCGGGTCAGCGAGCTGGGCGGTCAGCTGCCGGTGGCCCTGCCGGAAGCTCAGCCGGAACGGGCTCGGCTCGGCCCGCCAGCTCGGCGCCGCCTGCGCTTCGGGGCCGGGGGAGTCGGGGACGGGCAGGCTGGGAGGCGACTCCGCGCCCGCCGCGCCGGTACTGGCCAGCGTGACCGCCAGCGCCGCGCCGAACACGGTCAGTCGTCGGAAACCCCGCCGTCTCGATGCCATCGAAGCTCCTCAACGCACCACACGGTGCACCTCAGTTGGAAAGCGTTTTCCCTCCGAATGGCGGTCCGGGGCGGTGTGGGGGCGGACACACTCTATCCTCCGATGTCTGCCGGTCAAGACGGCCAGAAGTAGACTCCATGCCAGTGATGTGGGCTGTTCGGCGGCCGGGTGACCCGATGTTTTCACATGGCTGAACCGGGACCGGTCGCTTGCTCCGACAAACTGTCGAAGATCACGGTGAATCGGATGCAACCTCGGTGCGGGTTCATGCGCCCTTACGGGTAGACAGTGCACTGAACGGGTGACTGTGGTGTGGAGAGGGGAGTGCGGACCGTGTTGGTCGCACGAGCGACGGGGATGTTGAAACTCATAGGGCTGTGCGTGGTGGCCGGTCTGGTGGTCGCCGCGATCGCCTTCCCCGTCGTGGGCGGGGCGGGGCTGCTGTCGAACCGGGCCAGTGAGACGGTCGACCAGTTCTCCGCCGAACTGGCCCAGGCCGACCCGCCGCTGCTCACCACGATCACCGACAGCAAGGGCAAGCCCATCGCCTACCTCTACGACCAGGACCGGGAACTGGTCGACAGCGCGGGGATCTCGCAGAACATGAAGGCGGCCATGGTCGCCATCGAGGACCACCGCTTCGAGGAACACAACGGCGTGGACTGGAAGGGCACCCTGCGCGCGGTGGTCAAGGGCGTGCTCGGCCAGCGGGTCGAGGGCGGCTCCTCCATCACCCAGCAGTACGTGAAGAACTACCTCGCCTACGTCGTGGCCAAGACCGACGTGGAGCGGGAGAAGGCCAGCGAGGTCACCGCGGCCCGCAAGCTGCGCGAGGTGCGCATCGCGCTGCAGCTGGAACGCACGCTGAGCAAGGACGAGATCCTCACCCGCTACCTCAACGTGGTGCCCTTCGGCGGCCAGATCTACGGCATCAAGTCCGCCGCCCGGCACTTCTTCGACAAGCTGCCCAAGGACCTCAGCGTCCCGGAGGCCGCCTACCTGGCCGGTCTGGTCAACAAGCCCTCCCGGCTGGGCACGGAGAACCCGGAGGAGGCCAAGAAGCGGCGCGACCACGTGCTCCGGCGGATGGCCGACACCGGCGCGCTGGCCAAGGACCCCACCCAGGCGCAGGCGCTGTACAAGCAGTTCCAGGAGGAGCCGCTCAACTTCGCCAACGCCAAGCGCCGCCCCAATGACTGCGTGAGCGCGGAGAACGGCCAGACCAACGGCTACTTCTGCGACTACGTGGTGGACTACCTGGCCAAACTGGGCTTTTCCAAGGACAAGCTCAAGCGCGGCGGCTACACCATCAAGACCACCCTGGACCAGGGCGCCAACGACGCGGTCAAGGCCGCGGCCGAGGGCGAGGTCAGCAAGAACACCGACGGCGTCGCCAACGCGATGGCCGTGGTCGAGCCGGGCAAGGACAAGCACCGGGTGCGCGCGCTGGGCGCCAACCGGGACTACGGCAACGACAAGAACAAGAACCAGACCTCGTTCAACCTGCCAGCCGACGTCAGCCGGTTCGGCGCCGGGTCGATCTTCAAGATCTTCACCGCGGCCGCGGCCATGGAGGAGGGCAAGACCGGCGTCAACCGCTCGGTCAACGTGCCCAACACCTACACCTCCCCGGTCTACAAGAACGGCGGCAAGGCCTACACGGTGAAGAACGCCGGCGAGGGCGGCGACACCACGATGTCCCTGCAGAGCGCACTGGCGCACTCGCCCAACACCGGGTTCGTCATCCTGGAGGAGCAGGCCGGGCTGAACAACGTGGTCGACATGTCGGTGCGGATGGGGCTGCGGGACAGCATGCAGTCGGTCAACCGCGGCGGCTCCAAGATCAACCCGGATGCCAAGGACGCCTCGCTGCGCATCGCCCAGGACAAGTGGGTCAAGGACAACAAGGTCGGCTCGTTCACCCTGGGCGTGACCGTGGTCAGCGTGCTCGAACTGGCCAACGTCGGGGCCACCATCACCAGCGGCGGCACCTGGTGCCCGCCCACCCCGATCGAGCAGATGACCGACCGCAACGGCAAGCCGGTCGAACTCAAGGAAGCCGCCTGTGAGCAGGCCATCGACGCCGGTCTGGCCGGCGCGCTGGCCCAGGGGCTGAGCAAGGACACCACCGAGGGCACCGCGGCGCAGGCCGCCCGCCAGGCGAACTGGACCCGGCCGATGATCGGCAAGACCGGCACCACCCAGAACCACCAGTCCGCCGGGTTCGTCGGCGCCACCCCGAACTTCTCCGGCGCGGTGCTGACCTTCTCCGACAGCCCGACCCCCAAGCCGATCTGCGACGGCGCCCAGCCCCGGCTGTGCGGCAACGGCAACATCTACGGCGGCAAGGTGCCGGCCCGGACCTGGTTCGAGGCGATGAAGTCCATTCACCAGGGCGCGGAAACCAAGTCCCTACCAGTGGCCGGATCGCAGTACCAGTGACCAAACGGCCGTACTTCTCGCCGTATTAGGTCAAACAGGTAAATTATCCAAATAAGTCGTCGCGGCCCGTATTCGCTGGAGTACGCTGGGTCGCGGCGACTTTCCCTGTCTGCGCTTTCGCGCCATCCTCGCTGATCAGACCGGATACGACGAAGGTATGGACGTAAACCAACTTCTGTCGGGTGATGGGTTGGTAAACCGTCGTTACTGTCCGGATTACGGCCGGATCACGCCTGTCCGGGCCACCCCTGTAATTGCGCTGGAGGTAGTCGATGCGGCGAAGGAGTCGCGTTTTCCTGGTGGCGATCACCGCCAGTTCGCTCGTGTTCAGCGCCGGCGCGACAAGCGCCAGCGGCGCGGGCACGGACGCCGAACAGATCCGACTGGTCGGCGCGGACAAGTTCACCATCAGCCTCGACGGCGGCCACACCTGGAGCCGCGAGCTGCCCCAGGCCAGCCAGATCCGGCTGGCCAACCGCAGCTTCGACCCCACCTCCGCGCAGGCCGAGGGCGCCACCCCCGAGGAACTGCGGGTCCGCGAGGGCGGGGCCTACCTGGTGCAGTTCAAGGCCGCGCCGCTGGACGCCCAGCGCCGTGAGCTGGCCCGGCTCGGCGCCCGCCTGGGCGCGTTCATCCCCGACTACGCCTACGTGGTGCGGATGAGCCCGGCCACCAAGGAGCGGGTCGCCAAGCTCGGCTTCGTCCGCTGGGTCGGCGCCTACCAGCCCGGCGACAAGCTGGCCCCGGCCGCGCTCAAGGAGACCAAGACCGCCCGCTACGTGGTGACCCTGGTCGAGGCGAACGCCGCCGAGCAGCAGACCGCCGCCCAGGCGATCACCCGCGCGGGCGGGCAGGTGCACGTGGCCTCGGCCAGCACCCAGCACCTGGAGGTCACCCTCAGCCCGGCCCAGCTGCGCGCCACCGCGCACCTGGACCAGGTCCTCGCGGTGGACGCGGCCTCCGGGCCGGAGACCGACATGGACAACGCGCGCATCGACGGCGGCGCCAACGTCATCGAGTCCGCCGGCGGCTACAAGGGCCAGGGCGTGGTCGGCGAGGTCATGGACTCCGGCCTGCGCACCACCCACCAGGAGTTCCGGGCCAAGCCGCCGATCCAGCACGGCGCCGCGGGCACCAGCCCCAGCCACGGCACCTCCACCTACGGCCAGATCTTCGCCACCGGCGTCAGCCCCAAGCACCGCGGGCTGCTGCCCGAGGGCCAGGGCATCCACTCCGGCTACAACGTGCCCGACCGGTACGCCCACTCCAAGGAGCTGGTCGACCCCAACGGCAAGTACAAGGCGGTGTTCCAGACCAACAGCTGGGGCAACGCGCTGACCACCTCCTACACCACGATCTCCGCGGCCATGGACAAGATCGTCTTCGATCTGGACCTGTTCATCTGCCAGTCCCAGAGCAACGCCGGTTCGCAGCAGTCGCGGCCGGAGGCGTGGGCGAAGAACGTGCTCTCGGTGGGCGCCCAGTACCACAAGAACACGCTGGCCCGCACCGATGACCAGTGGAACCGCGGCGCGAGCATCGGCCCGGCCGCCGACGGCCGGATCAAGCCGGAGATCTCCAACTACTACGACGGCATCGACACCACCACCTCGACCAACGACACCGCGTACACGCCCAGCTTCGGCGGCACCAGCGGTGCCACCCCGATCACCTGCGGCAACGCCGGCCTGGTGTTCCAGATGTGGGCGGACGGGGTCTTCGACGGCGCGCCCGGCAAGAAGCGGGACGTCTTCGCCTCCCGGCCGCACGCCGCCACGGTGAAGGCGCTGCTGGTCAACACCGCGAACCAGTACACCTTCTCCGGCGCCACCCACGACCTGACCCGGACGCACCAGGGCTGGGGCACCGCGAGTGTGGGCAACCTGTACAACCAGGCCAAGGGCAACGCCTGGAAGCTGCCGGTGCTGGTGAACGAGACCGACCTGCTCAAGGCCGGTCAGGCCAAGGCTTACACGGTCGAGGCGGACGGCAGCACGCCGTTCAAGGCGACCCTGGCCTACACCGACCCGGCCGGTTCGCCGACCGCGGCGCTGTCGCGGGTCAACGACCTGACGCTGAAGGTCACCGCGCCCGACGGCACCGTGTACTGGGGCAACAACGGCCTCAACGTCGGCAACTTCTCCACCCCCGGTGGCGCCGCGAACAGCGTCGACACCGTGGAGAACGTGATCTTGGAGAAGGCGGCCAAGGGCACCTGGAAGGTGGAGGTCGTGGCCGACCAGGTCAACGCGGACGGTCACCCGGAAACCCCGGAGACCGATGCTGACTACGCCCTGGTTGTGACGAAGTAACCCGGATGGGGAAAGCTGGCGGTGACCCTGCGGGGTCGCCGCCAGCTTTGCTTTCGGGGTTAAGGGGCGTGTATGCGGGTGCTCGTGTCGGTGGACATGGAGGGGATCGCCGGGATCGTCGACGGCGAGGACGTCCGTCCGGGGGAACGGGAGTACGAGCGCAACCGGGCGCTGATGACCGCCGAGGCCAACGCCGCGGTGCGCGGGGTCTATGACGCCGAACCGGACGCGGAGGTGCTGGTCTCCGACGCGCACGCCCAGTTCCGCAACCTGTTACCGGAGCAGCTGGACCGCCGCGCCACGCTGTTGCGCGGCAAACCCAAGCCCTTCGGCATGATGGCCGGCATCGCCGAGGACGTGCACGCGGTGATCTTCGTCGGCTACCACGGCCGGGCAGGCCTTGCCCATTCGGTGCTCTCGCACACCATCAGCGGCGCGGTGATCGCCGACGTCCGCTGCAACGACCGCAGCCTGGGCGAACTCGGCCTCAACGCCGCCCTGGCCGCGGCGCACGGCGCGGTGCCGATCCTGGTCGCCGGGGACGAGACAGTGGCCACCGAGGCGACCGGGGTGGCCCGCGGGATCTGGTCGGTGGTGGTCAAACGGGCCCTCGGCATGCGCGCGGCGGAGAACCTGCACCCGGAGGAGGCCTGCGCCCGGATCCGGGCCGCGGTGCCCCAGGCGTTGCGCCGCAGCAGCCGGGTCCGCCCGCTGCGCTTCGCGGGCGAGGTCGACGTCGAGGTGGACGTGCTGAGCCCCGCGATGGCGGAGAACGCCCTGCTGGTGCCCGGCATGGAGTTGATCGGCGAACGCACCCTGTCCTATGAGGCCGAGGACTTCCCGACCGCCTACCGCGTCATCCAGCTCATCGCCCTGCTGGGCCGCCAGTGATCTTGGCGGCGAGGGTCTTGGGCGCGACCAGCCGGTAGCCCTCCAGCAGCAGCTCCTCGATCTCGGCCCAGTCCGGTTCGCCCAGGTCCAGCCGCAACGACACCCAGCCCTTGGCGCCGAGGTAGGCGGGCACCAGGTACCGCTCGGGTTGCGCGCCGACCAGCGCCTGCTGCGCTCCCGGCGCGGCCTTGACGCACAACGCGACGATCCCATCCCCGTGATGATCGTCCAGGTAGTACCCGAACGTCTTGTTCCGCACCCGGAACGCACTGTGCTGCCCCGCCTCGACCATCACCTCCGGCAGCCCGCCCGCGAGCCGCTCCAGGCGTGCCCGCAGCTCGTCGTCCGCCCTGGGAGAACCCTGCTCGGCCATGGGCGAACACGGTATCCGGACCTCCCCGCCACTGCCAGGCTGACAACCATGGACACCACGCCCCTGCTGCCGAACCTGACCCAGCTCACCTTCCCGGTGGGCCAGGCCTACCTGTGGCGCGACGCCACCGAGGCAACGCTGATCGACACCGGCCTGCCCGGGTACGGGGACCAAGTACGCGAGGCGGTGGCCGGTCTCGGCGTCCCGCTGCGCCGGATCGTGCTGACCCACTGGCACGCCGACCACACCGGCGCCGCCGCGGAAATCGTGGCCTGGAGCGACGCGGAGGTGATCGCCCACCACGCGGACGCCCCGATGATCCGCGGCGAGGCGGTCGGACTGCCCCCGGTGTTCGAGGCGGACTGGGAACGGGAGCTGCACGGGCAGATCTCTCCCGGGGTGCCTGAGCACCCGCCGTGCCGGGTGGACCGGGAGGTCGGGGACGGCGAGGTGCTGGCCTTCGGCGGCGGGGCCCGGGTGGTCGGGGCGCCGGGTCACACGCCGGGCAGCATCGCGGTGTGGCTGCCGTCGGGGGTGCTGTTCCTGGGGGACGCGGTGGTGAACGTGACGGGGCTGAGCGTGGGAGTGTTCAATGTGGACAGTGGGCTGGCCAGGAAGTCGTTCGCGCGGTTGAGCGAACTCGACTTCGAGACCGCGTGCTTCGGCCACGGCCCGGCGCTGCGCACCGGTGCGTCCACCCGCTTCCGCGAACTGGCGTCCACCCTGTCCGTCTAGCCCGCCGCGACCCCGGCGCCACCGGCTACCCCGTCAGCTCCGCGACCACCTGTTCACACAACTCGTGCGTTCGCAACGCGTCCCGAAGATCAGGCAGCCCACCGCCGCCCCGCACCCCGTCCAGGAACGCGTCGCACACCTGCTCGATCCCCCGCCGCCAGGCCACCGGCGCCCACCCGTCCTCCGGCATCAGCGTCACCCGGCCACCCTCATGCCGAGTGACCCGCCCAAGATCCGCCACCTCGACCTTCACCCCACCCCCGGACACCTCCAGCCGCTCCTGCTTCGCCCCGGCCCGCCGGTGCATCAACCCGATCGCGGTGAACCCGTTGCCCGCCAACGTCAACCCCACCTGCTCCAGCACCCCGCCGGTCACCACCCCCGACACCAGCACCCGCTCCACCGGCCCAGGAGCCAGGAACCGCACCGTGTCCACGACATGGATGAAGTCGTCGAACACCACCTCCCGCACCCCACCGCCGCCACTGTCCTGGTTCTTCTGCAACACCACCAGATCCCGCGCACCCCGGCCCGCCTCGACGTAGGCGGGCACGTACCGGCGGTTAAACCCCACCATCAACGGCACCCCGAGCCGCTCGGCCCGCTCCACCAGTTCCCGAGCCCCCGCAAGGCTGTCATCGAGGGGTTTGTCCACATAGGTCGGTACCCCGGCATCCAGCAACCGGCCCACGGTCGCCGCGTGCGCACTGGTCGGCACATGCACGAACGCGGCGTCGATCCCGTGCTCCAGCAACTCATCCAGCCCGGTGAACCGCCGCCGCGCCGGAACCCGGTACTGATCCGCGATCTCCGCCAACCGCTCCGCGTTCCGCGTCAGCAGGTGCAGATCCAGCCCCGCCCGAGCGGTGATCGTCGGCAGATACGCCTTCCGCGCGATGTCCCCCAACCCGATCACCGCCACCCGGTCCGCCACCCGACCTCCACTCGTTCGCCACTCGTTCGCCACCTAACGACCGCCGCCCACCACCGGACGCCGTTCCAGGGTGACCGGAATGCTGCGCAACTCCCGGATCCCCAACCGGGCCCGCCAGCGCAACTCCTCCTCATCCCCGGCCAACAGCACATCACACCCCAGCACCGCCCGGACCGCCGCCTCCGCGACAACTCCCGCGAGCCCCAGATCCCTGGCATCCGCATCGCCCCGCAACACCTCCCGGATCACCGCGGCGAGGACCTGGGAGTCCCGCCGCAACACGGCCAACTGCTCCGGACAGCCCAGCAGGGTCAGTAGCGCGTCGGAGATGAGGTCCACGATCCGCACATGCCCCGCCACCACCTCCACCGCCGACACCCGACCACCCTCGCGCCCCGCCACCGCTCCACCCCAGCCCGCAATCCTCCCGCCCCGGTCCGCCGCAGCCCCACCTCGATCTGACGCTGTCTCACCTCGGTCCGCAGCCTCACCTCGATCCGCCGCAGCCCCACCCCGGTCCGCCGCAGCCCCACCTCGGCCCGTCGCTGTTCCCCGGTCCGCCGCTGTTCCCCGGTCCGCCGCTGCCCTACCTCGGCCCGCAGCCGCTCCGCCCCGGTCTGACACCGTCTCGCTCTGCCGTCGAGTCGTCTCGTCCTGGCGAGAATCCGACTCGTCCCGGTCCCCGCCCAGGTCCTCCCGCTCGGTGGACAACGTGTCCCGATGTGTGGACATGTCCCGGTGCGCTGGCAGGTCCCGGTGCGCTGGCAGGTCGCTGTGCATGGGCAGCTCCCGATGCGCTGGCAGGTCCCGGAGCGCAGGCGGCTCGAGATGCGTGGGCAGCTCTTGGTGGGCAGGCGGGTCCCGATGCGCGGACAACTCAGCCAGATACCCGTCCAGTTCCGCCCAGACCCGCGGCGTCACCGCCCCCTCGATCCCACTGGCGTCCCGCACCCACCGCTGGAAATCCGCCCGATCCTGCCCCGGCACCCGCGCCAGCTCCATGACCACGGCCGCCGCCACCGGCTCCGCGAAGTCCCGAACCAGCTCCGCCGTCCCCCGAGCCAGCAACCCGCCGAGCAACTGCCCCACCTGCAGCCCCACCCGAGCCCGCAACCCACCCAGCCGACCACTCACCGCGAACAAAGACATGCCCTCACGACGATGCCCAAGCCTGACTGGTTCATCAGCCACATCTGATCATCCGAAAGACGGTAGCCAGAAGACCCGACCCGACCCGACCCGGCTCGGCTCGGCGGCGAGGCCCGAACCAACTCCACCGCAACTCCCCGCGGGCCCCAACGCCGCCGCAATCCCGCAGAAGCGACACGGCCGCAATCCGGCGGACGTGGCATGGCCGCAATCCGGCCGCCGGTTGGCCCGGCCGCAACTCCCGCAGACGTGACACCGCCGCAACCCCGGCAACGTCGGCTCGGCCGCGCAGTCTCGGGAACACCGTCATCACCGCGGAACCCCCGGTCGCCGACATCACCACGGTCGCCGACATCACGCCGGCCGGCACGATCATCAGCTGTCTTCGAGGGAGGCGCTGGGGGCCGGGCTTGGCCTCTCCTCTTGTCCTCGGGGCCGTTGGTGAGCCCGCCGCGTTCAACGCCCCGCCCGCGCCGCCGCCTTCCTCTGCGGAACGCAGAAACCCCGGTTTAGGTTGCCATCCTGTTTTGGTTGATTCAGCCCGTCACCCGTCCGGACATCACCCATCCGTGAGTCCCGCCAAGTCCCGCTCAATCCTGGTGAGCCGGGCCCTCTCTTCCAAGCCCCCACTTAAACCCAGCAACCCGACCCTGGCAACCCAACCCCCGTGGCCTGCCTCTCGCAACCCAGCCTCGAACCCCAGAACCAATCACCCCCAGTAACCCCGACCTCCAGTTTTCACCACTCCGTGACCCCCAAAACTGCCCGAGCAGCCCGAACCGAGTCCACCAGCGGATGCCCGGCAAGCGCTCGCAACGCCTTCTCCCGGCTGCCCGTGCGCGCGGCCGCGATCGTTTCCCGTTCCACCGCCTTCACCTGCTGCACCAGACTCAACGCCGGGCCGTCCAGCGGATCCACCGCTATCGGCCGTGCCCCGTTCGCATCCACCAGACACGGCAGCTCCACCACCGCGTCCGCGTCCAACCCGGGCAGCGCGCCCCGGTTCCGGACGTTCAGGATCATTGTCGCGGCTCGGTTGGCGGTGATCGCCGCCATCAGGTCCAGTGCTACCTGCTCGTAGCCGCCGCCGTCTGTGTCGCAGGTTGTGCGTTCGCCCGCGTCCGCGATCTGGCGAGCTTCGGCCAGGTAGGTGCGTTCGCGTTCGGATCGGGTTTCTTGCCAGAGGGTCAGGGCTGATTCGGGGGTGGCTAGGGCTTGTTGGTAGAAGGTGGATTGTTGGGTGTGTAGGAATTGGCCGCGGGGGGCGGGGTTGGCGGCTATTTCCTGGGTGGTTTCGCGGGTGTAATAGTAGTAGTGGAGGTATTCGTTGGGGATGGCGCCCAGGGCTCGGAGCCAGTCTGGTTCGAAGAGGCGGCCTTCTTCGAAGGATTGGAGTTTTTGTTCGTTGGCCAGGAGTTCGGGGAGGCGGTCTCGGCCGTTGACCAGGACCGCTCGGAGCCAGCCCAGGTGGTTGAGGCCCGCGTAGTCGAACCAGGCCGTTTCGACCGGGATTTCCAGGGCGGCGGCTACCCGTCGGCAGAGGCCGATGGGAGAGTCGCAGATGCCGATCACGCGGTCGCCCAGGACGGCGGACATCGCTTCGGTGACGGTGCCCGCCGGGTTGGTGAAGTTGATGGTCCAGGCGTCGGGGGCGTAGCGGGCGATGCGTTCGGCGATGTCGACCGCGACGGGGACGGTGCGCAGGGCGTAGCTGATGCCGCCCGCGCCGACTGTTTCCTGGCCGAGCAGGCCCGCGTTGATGGCATGGCGCTCGTCGGCGCTCCTGCCGGTGAGGCCGCCGACCCGGATGGCGGAGAAGATCACGTCGGCGCCGCGCAGGGCCTCGTCCAGGTTTGACGTGCTGCTCAGCTTGGGGCGCCAGGGGGCGTTGGCTGCCTGGGCGTCCAGGACCGCGGTGACCGCGGTAAGGCGGTCCTGGTCCACGTCGTGCAGGACCAGCTCGTCTACCAATCGGTCGGGGTCGGCCAGCAACCGGCCGTGCACCAGGGGAACGCGGAAACCGCCGCCGCCGAGGATCACCAGTCTCACGCGGACCGACTCTAGGCCGTGGGTGGTGGATCTGGCACGGGCTCGCCGGGGCAGGGAGGGGCGGATCGAGGCGGGGAGTGGGAGGGGGCGAGGTGGGGTGGGGCGTGCCGCTCCCGACCGAGCGGTTGGTGGAGGGGCGGTTCTCGACCGAGTGGTAGGTGGGCGTGCGGTTCCCGACCGGGCGGTAGGCGGAGGCGCAGTTCCCGACCGAGCGGTAGGTGGTGTGCGGTTCCCGACCGGGCGGTTGGCAGAGGCGCGGTTCCCGACTGTGCGGTCGGTGGAGGCGCGGTTCCCGACCGAGTGGTTGGTGGAGGCGCGGTTGCCGACCGAGTGGTAGGTGGGCGTGCGGTTGCCGACCGGGCGGTTGGTGGGGGCGCGGTTGCCGACCGGGCGGTTGGTGGGGGCGCGGTTGCCGACCGGGTGGTCGGTGGGGGCAGGGAAATCGACAGTCTGGAACACGCCGTGCTCGGGAGTGGTTGTCACTGTCGGCTGGGAGAGGGAGACTCTGCGCCTGGCCGGAACTGGTCAGCGCGAAACATGAGCCAGCGTGAACACAAGCCAGCGCGAGCAACAGGCCGGTCGCAGCACTGCCGGCGCGCAGCGGGAAGGAAACACGGTGTCGAGCCAGCCGCCTACCGAGTTCGACGTCCTCTTGTCCGGTCCGGTGTTCCTCGACCTGATCTTCACCGGACTGCCGCAGCTGCCGGAGAACGGCACCGAGGTGTGGGCCACCGGCCTGGGCTCCAGCCCTGGCGGCATCGCCAACCTCGCGGTCGCGCTGGCCCGCCTGCAACTGCGCACCACCCTGGCCTCGGCCTTCGGCGAGGACATGTACGGCGATTTCTGCTGGGACACCCTGGCCAACCAGGAGCAGGTCGACCTCAGCCACTCGCGCCGCTTCTACGGCTGGCACTCCCCGGTCACCGTCTCACTGGCCATCAACCGGGACCGCAGCATGGTCACCCACGGACACCCCTCCCCGGTCACCGCGGACGAGCTGCTCACCGACCCACCCCGGGTGCGGGCCTGTTTCGTGCATGTCGACCACGAGAGCGACAAGTGGGTGCGCACCGCCAAGGACAATGGCGCGCTGCTGTTCGCCGACGTCGGCTGGGACCCCACCGACCAGTGGCGACCGGAACTGATCCAGCAGCTGGAGGGCTACGACGTCTTCCTGCCCAACTCGGTCGAGGCCGTCCGCTACACCCGCAAGGATGACGTGAAGACCGCGGCCAGGGCGCTGGCCGAGGTGGTGCCGACCGTGGTGGTCACCAGGGCAGGCGGCGGTGCGTACGCGATCGACTCGGCCACCGGCGAGGAGGCCGACGTGTGCGGCATCAACGTGGCCGCCATGGACCCCACCGGCGCGGGCGATGTCTTCGGCGCCGGGTTCACCTACGGCACCCTGGCCGGCTGGCCCCTGGTCGACCGGGTGCGCTTCGCCAACCTGTGTGCGGCGCTGTCCGTGCAGCACTTCGGCGGCTCGCTGTCCGCGCCCGGCTGGTGCGATATCGCCGCCTGGTGGCGGCACCTGGGGCGCCGGGAGGACGAATCATTGCGCGGATACGACTTCCTGGACGAACTTCTTCCCACTCATGGCTGTGCCACGGTGCGCCGGGCAAGTGCCACGATCGGACTGCGAGGCAGGCCGTAGGCGCGGCGGAGGGAGGACGAGCATGATCCGTTCCCGGTGGCTGGCCGTCACGCTCACCGCGCTGACGCTGCTGGCCGCGTGCGTGCCCGGCTCCAACCTGCCGGACACCCGGCCCACCGACCGTCAGGCCAAGGACATCAGGACCGATGTCGCGGCCATGGGCGAGGTGACCCTCACCGTCTGGGACCAGGAGGTGCGGGGCGGCCAGGACAAGCAGATCACCGCGCTGAACGAGGAGTTCCAGCGCAAGTACCCGAACATCAGGATCAACCGGGTGCCGCGGTCCTTCGACGACCTGCGCAACACCACCAGGCTCGGCCTGACCAGCGTGCAGGCGCCCGACGTGGTGCAGGTCAACAACGGCAGGCAGGACATGGGCGCCTACGTCAAGGCCGGGCTGCTGCTGCCGATGGACGGCTACGCCGAGGTCTACCGCTGGCACCAGCGTTTCCCCGCCACCGTGCTGCTGCTAAGCGGGTTGCCAGAAGTTGTGTCCGTAACTCGCGGGAGTTGACCTTCCCTCGAACGTGAAGAGCCCCGTCGGGTTGGATTGAGTTACCACACACAACCGACCCGACGAGGCCTCCTTCAG
>NZ_JBQJIM010000041.1:0-66611 GCF_052078295.1 Crossiella sp. CA198 | reverse complement strand
TGGCTGGAAATTCTGTGGCACTGCCTCACCCGAGGCGTCCGCTACGACGAAACCGTTCACCTTCGCAACCGACAACAGGCCCTCCACCCGCCGTCGGCGGCCTGAGGTTGACAGAAGGTGTCTCATCCCGTCCACCCGTTCCCTGGCCAGCCTGCGCAGACCAGGGCTCCCATTGAGCAGCGCCGGGCGGGCCAGCACCAGGGACCAGAGGCTGTGGATGTTCAGTTCGGCGTGGTCGCTGCCGGGTTGCAGGCGGACGAGGAGGTGGCGCAGCAGGTCTTCGCCGGTCCAGGACCGCACACCCAGTTCGGTCATGAAACCGTCGTCGGTCTGCACGTCGCCGACCTCGCCAACCCAGTACGCCCAGTAGTTGAGGTTGGCGATCTCCTGCGCCTCGTTGGTCAGCGCGGTGCGCACGAAGGCACGCAACGGGTCCCGGTCGCCGTAGCGGCTCAGTGCGATGGCCGAGGAGCGCACCTCCACCCAGGACGGCACGTGGTCGGTGCGGCCGGCGCTGCGCAGCGCCCGGCGTTGTTCGGTGCCCAGCCAGGCCGCGGTGGCCCCGCGGTCGTCGAAGCCGAGCAGGTAGACGGCCTGGCGGCGGAGCAGGGCGTCCTCCTGCGCGGACCCGGCGTCCGCGGTGACCAGCAGGTGGTCGAAGAAGCGGTTGGTCTCGGTGGAACCCAGGGCTGGGCGGTCCGGCACCGGGCCGCGCCGCTGGTGGCTCTGCCGGTCCAGGTCGCGCAGGTTGGGCGGGGTGAGGCCGGTGAACGGCCAGGTGATCATGTTGGTCAGGTTGCGCCGGTGCACGCACTGGGCGAGCGGGTGATCCAGGACCCTGGCCGGGCGGTCTCCGGCCTCCACCGCGTGCCCGATCAGCAGATCCGCCTCCAGCGCGTCCTCCAGCGCGGCGAACACCTTGGGCGGCACGCCCAGCCGGATGAGTTTGGCGCGCAGGCGGATCAGGTCGGCGGTGCGGATCGCGGTCAGCGGGCGGCGGCCGCTTTCCCATCCCTGCACCGTGGTCAGGTCAACCCCGAGATGCTCGGCCAGCACCGATTGGCTCAACGGCACGGACTCCCTGGCCAGCTTGAGCACGTAGCCGGAGACGATTCCGACACAGCGCGGAGAACGTTGACCCGTTCGCAGTCTTCCCGTTCGTCCGGCCACGGTGCTCGCCCTCTCGCCACGCACCGACCGATGGGAGCCAACCCGTACTTCCGGTCAGTCCTCTTGTCGCGTCAGGTTCCCTAACGTTGTACGCACAGTGGTTGATCCACTGCCATGGGTAAGCAGGTTACCGGGGACAGCCGCTCGGTCGGACCCCTCCGATCAGCCGGTTGTGTCGGAGGGGAGAAGTCGTGTGCCACTACTGCGCACCACGGGACGGTGGTGCGGATGGCGGCCAATGACAATCTGGCCTGGTGGCGGAGCTGGCGAGACAAGCAGGTGCACGGTTTCCAGGTGGCCACGTTGCGCCCGGAGACCCCGCCGGATGATCTCACCGCCTTGTGCGGACATGTGGCTCCGCTGGCAGTGATCGAACCGACCAGCTCCGGGATGCCATGCGTCCTGTGCGTGGCGCGGATCCCGATGCCGCACCAGCACGAGATCGAACGGTGACATCCCTCCCGGGCTCGTGTCCCCCGTGCCTCTCCCTGGTCGCGGGCGGGGGACACGAGCCTGCAATCGTTAGTGCCAGGTGGCCAGGATCCTGGTCACCTCGGCGCGTTCGGCCCCGCTGAGTTCGGCGATCGGCGGCCGCACGGCCCGTCCGCACAGGCCGAGCTGGGCCAGTGCCTCCTTGACCACGGAGACGTTGTTCGCGCTGCCCAGCCGGGCCCGCGCGTCCTCAAGGGGTTTCACCTTGTGCCACAAGGACATCGCCCGCGCCCGGTCGCCGGAGTCCAGTGCGTCGAGCAGGCCGAGGGACAACTCGGGGGCGATGGTGGCCAGTCCCGAGGTGAAACCCTGCGCGCCCGCGGTGGCGAAGAACGGCGCCCAGCTCTCGGCCAGGCCGCACAACCAGGTCAGCCGGTCCTGGCCGATCACGGCCACCGCGTCGGCCAGTGCCAGCGGATCCGGCACCGCGTACTTGACCCCGATGAAGCTCGGGCACTCCCGCGCCAGCTGGGCCAGTGCCGCCGTGGTCACCTGTGGCGAGCGGACGTAGGCGACCAGGCCCAGTTCCGGTGCTGCCGCGGCGATCCGCAGGTGGTAGTCCACCCAGCCGCGCACGGACAGGAACGGGTGCACCGGCTGGTGCACCATGGCCGCCCGCGCCCCGGACCGGTGCGCGCGCACCGCCATCTCCGCGGCCCGTGCGGCGTCGAATCCGATGCCCGGCAACACCAGCGCGTCCCCGGCGGCCTCGATGGTCAGGTCCAGTGCTCTGTCCATTTCGGACGGTGTGAGCGAGTAGAACTCACTGGTGTTCCCGTTCGGCGTGACCACACTGACACCCGCGTCGACCACCCGCGCCACCAGTGCGCCGTAGGCCTTCTCGTCGATCCGGTCGTCGGCGTCGAACGGCGTGACCGTGATGACCACGACCGACCGCAGTGCCTGCCGAAGGTCCATGCCTGTCTCACCCAGCCTCGGGGTCGGGCACCGCGCCGTCGCGGGCCAGGAAGTCGAAGTCGCAGCCGGTGTCGGCCTGACCGATGTGTTGTGCGTAGAGCTGTCCGTAGCCGCGCCCGTAGACCGGTGGCGGAGCAGTCCAAGCAGCCCGCCTGCCATCCAGTTCCTCCTGTGGCACCAGAAGTTCCAGCGTCCGCCCTGGCACGTCCAGGCTGATCAGATCCCCGTCACGCACCAGTGCGAGCGGTCCGCCGACGTGACTCTCCGGCGCGATGTGCAGCACGCAGGTGCCGTAACTGGTCCCGCTCATCCGCGCGTCGGAGATCCGCACCATGTCCCGGACCCCTTGCCGCAGCAGGTGTTCCGGGATCGGCAGCATCCCGTGCTCCGGCATCCCCGGCCCGCCCTGGGGTCCGGCGCCGCGCAGTACCAGCACGGTCTGCCGGGTGATGCCCAGTGACTCGTCGTTGATCCGCCGCTGCATGTCCGCGTACCCGTCGAAGACCACCGCGGGCCCGGTGTGCCGCAACAACTCCGGCTCGGCGGCAATGCTCTTGATCACCGCTCCGTCCGGCGCCAGGTTGCCGCGTAACACGGCCAGCCCGCCCTCGGCGAACACCGGATCCCGTTGGGTGCGAATGACTTCCGGGTTGTACACCTCGGCGTCCCGCAACGCGATGTCCAGGGTGCAGCCGCCCACGGTCCGCCGCTCCCGGTGGATCAGCTCGCCGAGCTGGGCCAGCAGGGCCCGCAACCCGCCCGCGTAGTAGAAGTCCTCCATCAGGAATCGCCCGGCAGGCCGGATGTCGGCCAGCACCGGGACTCCGCGCGAGGCGGCGTCGAACTCGTCCAGCCCCAGCGGGATCCCACTGCGTCCGGCCATCGCGATCAGGTGGATGACCGAGTTCGTCGACCCGCCCAGCGCCAGCACCGTGGTGATCGCGTCCTCGTAGGCCGCTTTGTCCACAATGGACGATGGGGTGACCTGCTGCCACACCAGCTCCACCGCCCGCCGGCCACTGGCCGCGGCCATCCGCACGTGCTCGGAGTCCACCGCCGGGATGGAACTGGCCCCCGGCAGGGTCAGCCCCAGCACCTCGGCCACCGCGGTCATGGTGGAGGCGGTTCCCATGGTCATGCAGTGCCCCGGCGACCGGGCCAGCCCCTGCTCCAGCCCCGCCAGTTCCTCCTCGCCGATCAGCCCGGCCCGGCGATCGTCCCAGTACCGCCACATGTCACTGCCGCTGCCCAGCGTCTCGCCGCGCCAGTGCCCCCGCAACATCGGCCCGGCGGGCACGAAGATCACCGGCAGGTCAACGCTGAAGGCCCCCATGAGCAACGCGGGCGTGGTCTTGTCGCACCCGCCGAGCAGTACCGCCCCGTCCAGGGGATAGGACCGCAGCAGCTCCTCGACCTCCATCGCCAGGAGGTTGCGGTACAGCATCGCGGTCGGCTTCTGGAACGTCTCCCCGCACAGGGCGCCCGCGGGCAATTCGACCGGATAGCCCCCGGCCTGCCACACACCGCGTTTGACCGCCTCGGCCCGGTCCCGCAGGTGACTGTGGCAGGGGTTCAGCTCACTCCAGGTGTTGATCACCCCGATGACCGGTTTGCCCAGGTGCTCCTCGGCCCCGATGCCCAGCTGCCGGGTCCGGGCCCGATGACTGAATGACCGCAACCCCTCCCCGCCGTACCACCGGTGACTCCGCAACTCCTCGGGCCGTAACACCATCGATCCCGCTCCCCAGTCTTGGAAACGTTTTCAGACCCCGAGTCTCCATCGCCACCGCCACTCGGGTCAAGAAAAAGGTCGGATCTCTGCCCCAGGCCCCGAGTGTTGGCCGAACTTGTACGCCGAGTTGGCCGTTATGGTCGGCCGCCGGGTCGACTTGGCCCAACTGGCGTGCCACTTGGGCCAAAGACCCGTACCAGTTGGGCCAACGTGGCGTACGAGATCGGCCAACACTCGGTGGGGGTCCGATGTTTCGTGGGTGGGGGTTCACTCGAACGCGAGGTTTAGACCACCTTCGTAGGTGTTTGGGGTACGCGCCCCGCCGCTAGCTTCGGCGTCCGGTATCGCCTGGTGGGTAGGAGGGGCACCTTGTCGAGACGTCGGAGAATCACCGCGGGTTTGACCGCGTTGGGCCTGGTGGCAAGCGCACTCGCAACGGGATCGGCGGCCGCCGCGCCTGCACCGGAAGCGCGGCCCGGTCCGGATGTGCCGGTTCGCTCGGCCGAGCTGACCCTGGTCACGGGGGACACCGTCGCCCTGGACTACTACCCCGACGGCAGGCAGGCCGCCAGGGTCAAGGGATCGGAGCAGTACCGCAGCTACACGCTGGACAAACAGGCGTATGTGGTGCCGTTCGCCGCTGAGCCGTACCTGGCCGCCGGGGTGCTGGACGAGCGGTTGTTCAACGTCACCAGGCTCGTCGAGCAGGGCTTCGAGCGCCAGGGATCGTTGCCGTTGATCCTCAGCTACCCGCGGCAGGACATGTCGATCACCGCCGCGCCGCCCGCGGGCAGTGCCCGGCAGGCCGTGCTGGCCAGTGCGAACGCCCAGGCCGTGCGGGCCGAGCGCGGCAGGATGAGTGAGTTCTGGGGCGCGCTGGCCGGACGTGGCGCGAGCCTGAACGGCGGCATCGCCAAGGTCTGGCTGGACGGCAAGGTTCAGTCCACTTTGGACACCAGTGTGCCGCAGGTCGGTGCGCCCGCCGCCTGGCAGGCCGGGTTCGACGGGACCGGTGGCACGGTCGCGGTGCTGGACACCGGGATTGACGACACGCACCCGGACCTGGCCGGGAAAGTGGTGGAGCACAAGAACTTCAGCGACGCCCCGGCGGCCGCGGACAAGCACGGGCACGGCACGCACGTCGCCTCGACCATCGCCGGGTCCGGCGCCGCCTCCGGTGGAGCCAAGAAGGGCGTCGCACCCGGGGCGAAGTTGTTGAGCGGCAAGGTGTTGAACGACGGCGGCTCGGGTTCGGAGTCCGGGATCATCGCCGGGATGGAGTGGGCCGCGGGCAAGGCCAAGGTGGTCAGCATGAGCCTGGGCGGCGGGCCCACCGACGGCACCGACCCGATGAGTGTCGCGGTGAACCGGATCTCCGCGGACACCGGCGCGTTGTTCGTCATCGCGGCGGGCAACTCCGGGTTCGGCGGACCGGAGACCGTGTCCTCGCCGGGTGCGGCCGACTCCGCGCTGACCGTGGCCGCGGTCGACAAGCAGGACAAGCTCGCGCCGTTCTCCAGCAAGGGACCGCGGTTCGGGGATCACGCGCTCAAACCGGACATCGCCGCGCCGGGCGTCGCGATCAGCGCGGCCAAGGCCAACTCGGCCGGTGGCGAGCGTTATGTCTCGGCCAACGGGACCTCGATGGCCACCCCGCACGTGGCAGGCGCCGCCGCGATCCTGGCCCAGCGCAACCCGAAGTGGACGCCGGCACAGCTCAAGACCGCGCTGATGCAGACCGCCAAACCCCTCGATGGCATCTCCACCTACGACCAGGGCGCAGGCCGCCTCGCGGTCGGGGTGGCCGCGACCGCGCAGCAGCAACTGCGCGCCGACGCGGGCTCGCTCAGCCTTGGGCGCTTCCTCGGGCCCTACGGCTCGGTGGACCCGGTGACCCGCAAGGTCACCTACACCAACGACGGCGCCGCCGAGGCTGTGCTGGACCTGACCGTGCAGGCCCGCTCCGCCGGTGGCGCGACCGCGCCGGCCGAGGCGCTCTCGGTCAGCCCGGCCACCCTGCGGATCCCGGCAGGGGGCTCGGCCACCGCCACCGTCACGCTCAATCCCAACGCGGGCGAGATCGGGCTCTACACCGGCGCGCTCACCGCCACCCAGTCCGGTGGCGCCGCGGTGCTGCGGACCGTGCTGGGCTTCAACAAGGACCTCCAGCACAAGGTCTCGGTGACCGCCACCGCCCGCGACGGCAAGGCCCCCGGCTACGCCTCGGTCGCGCTGTGGAACCTCGATGACGGCAAGTACCACCGGGTCAACGTGGACGCCACCGGCTCCGGCGGCGCGCTGCTGCCGCCCGGCAAGTACTTCGTCGGCAGCTTCCTCTCCACCGCCGACCCGAGCCGCAACGACACCGAGTACACCGTGGTGACCAAGGACGAGGTGGAGGTCAAGGAGGCGACCTCGATCGTGCTCGACGGCCGCGGCGCCAAGGAGGTCCAGGCCCGCACCCCGGACAAGACCGAACCGGTGACGCTGTCCCAGACCTGGACCAGGGCCAGCGGCGCCCGCCGGTTCACCAGCGGCTTCTTCTACGGCCGCACCGTGGACCGGATCTACGCCGTGCCCTCGGCCCCGGTCACCCGCGGCGAGTTCGAGCTGGCCAACCGGATGTGGCTGGAAACGCCCAAGCTGGCCGCCCGCGTCGTTGCCCCGGACACCGTGTTGCGCCCGGACTACCTTGGCGGCGGCCAGGAACTCGGCAAGCGGATCGACGGCACCCACCGGCTGCCGGTGGTCTACGTCGGCACCGGCACCCCGGCCGAGTTCGCCGGGCGGGATGTGCGCGGCAAGATCGCGCTGATCCAGCAGTCCAAGGACATCACGCCCAACGACCAGGTGCGCAACGCGGCCGGCGCCAAGGCCGGGGTGGCCGCGGTATTTGGCTCAGGGCCGGGCCGCTTCGCCGACTACACCACCAGGAACCCGGCCATCCCTGGCCTCGAACTGTCCAATGTGGAGGGTAAGCGGCTGCTCGAACTGCTCGGCCGAGGGCCGGTGACGCTGGAACTCAAGGGCGTCTCGCACAGCCCGGTGCAGTACCACCTGGTCGCGCCGTTCGCGCAGGGCATCCCGGCGGACCTGTCCTTCGACGCCGGTCCGGCCACCCTGGCCACCGAGCGCACCAAGCTGCACGCGGTGCGCCCGGACCAGGTCGGCATGCTGGGCATGTTCAGCTTCCGGCCGTACGACTTCATCGGACTGACCAGCACCTACGACCGGCGCTTCCCGAATGACCACGTGCGGTACTTCTCCGCCAACAACACCCGGTTCAACCCGCTGTTCTACGGCAGCCAGGACGGGGACAGCGTGGCGGGCAACGGATCCGCGCCGCTGCCGGTGGCCGGCAGCAACCGCACCGTGAACTGGTACCAGGGCCCGTTCCAGCCCGGCGTGTCCAAGGCGCTGCTCCCGGTCAGCCGGGTGGACGACAGGCTGCGGCTCAACTTCGCCGAGTACCTGGACAGCGACCCCGACCACTACCTGCGTGATCTCGGCGCGAGCACGGTGGCCAGGGTCTACCGGGACGGCGAGCAGGTCGCCGAGCAACCGCACGCCCTCGGCGAACTCGCCGTCGGCGTGCCGGAGAAGGCGAACTACCGGGTCGAACTCGATGTCAACCAGGGGCGTCCCGGCTGGTCGGTGGGCACCGAGTCCTTCTCCTCGTGGAGCTTCGCCTCCGCCAGGGGAGAGGCGGGCAAGACGGTGCCGCTGCCAGTGCTCCAGGCCCGCTGGAACCTGGAGCTGGACCTGGACAACGCGGCCCCGGCCGACCGGGTCTACGCGCTCAACCTGACCGCGGCCACCCAGCCGGGCGCGCCCCCGGTCAAGGTCGCCGAGGTCAAGGCCGAGGTCTCCTACAACGACGGCGGCAGCTGGGAATCGGTCGACCTGCGCGCACTCGGCGCCGAGGGCGGCTACAGCGGGGCGATCCAGCACCCGAGGAAGGCGGACAGCAGCGGGTTCGTCTCGCTGAAGGTCCAGGCCACCGACGCCGAGGGCAACTCCGTCGAGCAGACCCTGATCAGGGCCTACGCGCTGAAGTGAGCCGAAAAGCACGGCAGGGGGCGGACCGCGCTGGTCCGCCCCCTGCCGCGTTCGAATCAGCCGATCAGGCCGGGATGCTCACCAGGACCTTCTTGTCCAGGGTGCGCACCTCGAACTTGGCGATATCGCCCGGCTTCAGCGCCGCGCCGCCACGCATCATCAGCGGCTTCGGCGAATCGGGCACGCCGTAACCCCGGTCCGGCACCAGCCAGCTGTTCACGGTGACCTCCTGACCGGTCTTGGACACCGCGATCAGCTCGCACGCCTCCGGCCCGCGCACGCCCTTGAGCGCCAGCACCACGTCCGAGCCCCAGCCGCGGCCCTGCACGGTCAGCTCCAGCGAGGCCCCGGTCGGCCCGGAGCCGGTCAGCTTCGGCACGCCGTCCGGGAAGGCCACCACGTTCGGGTCGGTGGCGGTGAAGGTCGCGGTCAGGATCGGCCCGGCGATGATCGCGACGGTGGCGGCGGCCGCGGCCACCCAGGTGATCACCCTGCGCCTGCGGCGGCGCACCGCCAGCTCGTCCAGCAGCCTCGGCATCGGATCGGCCGCGCCAAGGGGTTCGGCCGCGGCGACCGGCTGCTCGCGGAGTTCGTCCAGCAGGTCAGGCAGCGAGGACAAGGACTTCAGCTCGGCCTGGCAGATTTCGCAGCTGAGCAGATGCGCCTCGAACGCCTCGGCCTCGTGCGCGTCCAGCACGCCGAGGACGTAGGCGCCCACGTCGGTGTGCTCGATCGGCGGCGTCATGACGTGACCCCCTGTTCTTCCAGATTCCGGCGCAGTGCGCGCAGCGCGTAGAACACCCGCGATTTCACGGTGCCCGGCGGGACACCCAGTACGGCGGCGGCCTCACTGACCGAGCGGTCGCGCAGATAAGTCTGCTCGACCGCCTCCCGGTGCTCGGCACTGAGACTGTCCAGGGCGCCCTTGATGACGATGCGGGAGAGGGCCTCGTCGGTCCGCGCGGGCTCCGGCATCACCTCCAGCGGGGCCGGATCCACCTCCTGCGGCCGGATTCCCTTGCTGCGCCTAGCATCGATGACGATCCGGCGCGCGACGGTGAACAGCCAGGCGCGCAGCAGGTCGGGGTCGCGGTCCAGCTTCTCCGCATGCCGCCAGGCCCGCAGCAGCGTCTCCTGCACCACGTCCTCGGACCAGTACTTGTCGTTGCCGGTGAGGCGCATGGCATGCCGCATCAGCACCTGCCCGTACTGGCGGTACAGCAGAGCGATGAGCTGGCGCTCCGCCTCGTCCGCGCGCTTCTCCGGCTTGCCGAAGCGCCGTACGTTCACCGCGCTGCCTTTCGTCGCCGCATCATCTGGCCTCGCTCCTTTGCGCTGCTCACAGGGCGTCCTTCCCGTGGGATACGAGGAGCCCGCTGGTCCGGTTCAGGATTCCAGGGTGATCCTGGGCATTTGTTTTTTTCTGCGCCGGGACTGAACCCGGGCCGGTGACCTCCGCGTATCCCACGGCATCCGGAGCTGAGCACAACGACCGAAACCTTGTGGAGAGGGAGAGACCGTGCAGACTCGACGCGCTCGCACCATGATCCTGGCCGTTTCCGCTGTGTCCACCGTGCTGTTCGCCGGAGCCTGCGGGTCCGGAGTGGACGGTGCCGCTCCGCAGGCCCAGCCACCGGCGCCACAGCGTTCCAGCACCAGTGAGATCCCGGCCCTCGCCGCGCTGAACGTCTCCAACACGGCGCAGTTCGGCAACATCGTCACCGACGCCAACGGCAAGACCCTGTATCGCTTCGACAAGGACACCGCCAAGCCCTCGAAATCCAACTGCGCGGCCAAGTGCCTGGAGGCCTGGCCGCCGGCGCTGGTCGAGGGGCAGCCTACGGTGCAGGGCGTTGACCAGGCGCTGGTGGGGTCGATCAAGCGGGATGACGGCACCGAGCAGCTCACCCTGGGCGGCTGGCCGCTCTACACCTTCGCCAAGGACACCGGGCCCGGTGAGATGAAGGGCCAGAACGTGCAGGGCACCTGGTTCATCGCGGCCCCCGACGGCAAGAAGGCCAAGGCGGCGGCCGGTGGCGGGCAGAACGCCGCGGCCACGCTGAACGTGGTGGCCTCCAGCGATCTGGGCAACATCGTCACGGATGTGAACGGCCTGACCCTGTACCGCTTCGACAAGGACACCGCCAAGCCGTCCAAGTCCAACTGCGCCGCCAAGTGCCTGGAGGCCTGGCCGCCCGCGCTGGTCACCGGCAGCCTGCGGGTGCAGGGCGTGGACGAGGCCCTGGTCGGCTCGGTCAAGCGCCCCGACGGCTCGGAGCAGCTGACGCTGGGCGGCTGGCCGCTGTACCGCTTCGCCCAGGACACCAGGGCCGGGGACACCAAGGGCCAGGCCGTGCAGGGCACCTGGTTCGTGGCCGCTCCCGACGGCAAGAAGGCCAAGACCACGGCCAGCGCCAGCGGCGGCACCCAGGGCGGCGCGGGCGCCGGCGGCTACTGACATCCCCGATGGCGCAACCGCCGAGTTGGCCCAAGTCGTACGCCGGGTTTGCCCAACTGGGCGTACGACTTGGGCCAACTCGACGGCGGGTGCGGACCGGAGGGTTCCGGTGGCCTGCTTAGCCGTTGAGGTGCGCGATCTCCGCCGCGGACAGGTCCAGGTGCACCGCGGCGACCGAGTCCAGCACCGAAGAGATCCGGCTGGCGCCAGGGATCGGCACCACCACCTCGGACTTGGCCAGCATCCAGGCCAGGCACACCTGCTGCGGGCTGACCCCCCGGCCGTCGGCGACCTCGGCGAAGGCGGCGAATCCGCTGCCCAGCTCGGCCGCCTTGGTGATCCCGCCCAGCGGGCTCCACGGCAGGAAAGCGATGCCCAGTTCGGCGCACAGCTCCAGCTCCGGCTCGCTGCCGCGGAAGGCCGGGGAGAACTGGTTCTGCACCGAGACCAGCCTGCCGCCGAGGATCTCGTTCGCCTCGACGATCTCGGCCGGGCTGAAGTTGGACACCCCGGCGTAGCGGATCTTCCCGGCGTCCAGCAGATCGCGCAGCGCGCTCACCGAGTCGCCGATCGGCACCGACGGGTCCGGCCGGTGGAACTGGTAGAGCCCGATCACGTCCACGCCGAGCCGCTTCAGCGAGGCCTCGCAGGCCTGCTTCAGGTAGCCGGGGTCGCCGTTGAGGCCCCAGGCGCCCTGCGCGTCGCGGGTGTGCCCGCCCTTGGTGGCGACCAGCACGCCGCTGGTGTCCCCTGGATAGGCGGCCAGCGCCTGGGCCACGAAACGCTCGTTGTCGCCGAAGTCGGCGCTGTTGGCGCAGTAGGCGTCCGCGGTGTCGATGAACGTGACCCCGGCCGCCAGCGCCGCGTGCAGGGTGGCCTGCGAGGCCTGCTTGTCCTTGCCGAACTCCGATGACATGGGCATGGCGCCCAGGCCGATCGCGCTCACCTCGACATCGCCGATGCGGCGGGTCCTCATACTCGCTCCTGTGGTCGGTGTAAGCGGTTTCTCCAGCTTGCGTTGTGGTCTCGGTTATGTCCAACAGAAGAACCTGCTGGCACTGATCGGCTAACGTGCACAGTCGTGGAGCTTCGGCACCTGGAGTACTTCGTCGCGGTAGCGGAAGAACGGCATTTCACGCGGGCCGCCGAGCGGGTGCGGGTCGCCCAGTCCGGTCTCTCCGCCTCGATCAAAGCACTGGAACGGGAGCTGGGCGCGCCACTGTTCGTCAGAAGCACCAGACGGGTGGAACTCACCGAGGCGGGCCGGGCCCTGCTGGTGGAGGCCAGGCGCACGCTGGTCAGCGTGGCCGCGGCCAAGGACGCGGTGGCCGCGGTGCAGGGCGTGCTGCGCGGCACGCTGTCGGTGGGCATGGTGCAGTGCCTCGGCGTGATCGACGCGCCCGCGCTGCTGGCCCGCTTCCACGCCGCGCACCCCGGGGTCGAGGTCCGGCTCACCCAGGCCGGTGGCGCCAAACTCATCGACGGGGTGAAGGCCGGTCGCCTGGACCTGGCCCTGGTCGACCAGCCGCGACCGGCCCCGGACGGGGTCAGCCTGGCGCACCTGGCCACCGAGCCGATGCTGCTGGTCTGCGGTCGCGAGCACCGCTTCGCCCGGCGGGACAAGGTGGAGTGGACCGAGCTGGCCGATGAGGTCTTCGTCGACTTCCAGAGCGACTGGGGCGCCCGCCAGCTCACCGACCGGGTGTTCACCGCGGCAGGCATGGCCCGGCGGGTGGCCCTGGAACTCAACGATGTGCACAGCCTGCTGGAGCTGGTCGGACACGGTCTCGGCATCGCGGTGGTGCCGCGGCCGATGGCCTACAAGAAGGGCTTCCAGGTCGCCATCGCCGAACTGCACGCGCCGGTCGCGCCGAACTGGGAGGCCAGCATCGCGCTGCGCTCCGGCGAGCACGTGAGCCCATCCGCGCAGGCCTTCCTGCGGCTGGTGCTGGGCAGTGACGCGCTGCCCGCCGGGTAGGGCAGTGATCATCGCCCCTTAGTCCGGCCGCCGGCCGGGGACTTCGCGCGGCCGCGGCTGGACAGTGGCGCCATGCGAGTGCGAAAGAACCTGGGCGCGGCCGTGCTGGCCGCCGCCCTGCTCGTCCTGACCGCCGTCTCCGGTCAGGCACAGGCCACCCCGACGGGTGCGGGGAACGGCGGTCCGGTACAGGTCACGCCGGGGATGGACCGGTTCCCTCCGGACACCGCGGCCAAGCCGGAACCCGCCATTACCGGGCCGGTGGCGGCGGCTGCCTTGCCCCGGCGGCACATCACCCGGTACGGCCCGGTCACCATCGGCCCGAACCGCTGGCAGGAGCCCGAGGCCTACTGCCCGGACGGCATGCTGGCCACCGGCGGCGGCGAGTACAACTCCAACGCGGGCTCGGTGACCCTGCACCAGAGCCTGGCCCTCGACGGCGGGCGCGGCTGGAAGGTCCAGGTCACCAACCTGGGCGCGACCGAGGTGACCCTGCACGTCTACGCGGTCTGCTACAGCGGCCTGAGCCACTACCAGCACAGCTACGCCAAGCGGCCGGTCGGCGTGAACACCTTCGGCGATGTGTGGGCCGGCTGCCCCAACGGCGTCGCGCTGGTCGGCGGCGGTGGTTCGGCCGACACCTACTTCAGCCGGGTCGAGTCCAACCCCGGCGACGACCTGCGAGCCTGGCGCTTCGGCATCCTGAACAAGGACAACGCGACGCGGACCGTGCAGAGCCAGGCGATCTGCGCCAACGGCATCCAGGGCCAGACGCTGGTGAAGTCCGGCCACTACATCCTGCCGCCGTGGGACTACTACGGCGACGCGGCGATCACCTGCCCCGGCGACAGCTGGGTGGTCAGCGGCGGCGGGTTCGCGCCCAGGGTCACCGATTCGCATCCGCAGGGCGAGGGCTGGCGGATCTACTACCACAACGGACCGCCGCCCCGATCCGGCGCGCAGGCCTTCGCGATCTGCGGCCGCTAGGCACCCACCCGCCACCGTGATGGCCGTCCTGGGCGGCGTGTTGGCCGTTGTCGTACGGTGTGTTGGCCGTTGTGGACGGTGTGTTGGCCGGAGGGCGTACCAGTTCGGCCAACACCATGTACGACAACGGCCAACACGCCGGCGGGGACACACGAGAACCCCTGCACTGTCCGAAGTGGACAGTGCAGGGGTTCTCCCTGTGGAGGAGCGGTCAGAACTCGTCCGGGGTGCGCATGCGCTCGCGGATCCAGGCGCCCGCGGGCTTGAGCACGCCGGTGCCGGCGAAGTTGTTGCCCGCACAGGTGCCGCTCTTGAACACGGCGCCGGAGCGGTTGTCGTCGGAGAAGTTCCAGTTGGTCCAGCTGATCTTCTTCTGCTTCATGAAGTCGATGTACTTCTGCGACCAGGTGAAGTCGTTCCCGCCGTCACCACTGGCGGTCTGGGTGCCGAACTCGGTCACGAACAGCGGCAGCTTGGCGGCCGCGCGGGTGAACGCGTCCAGGTAGTTCTGCTTGTGCGAGGCCGCGTAGAAGTGGAACGTGTACATGATGTTCGGGACGTTGATCGGGTTGTTGATGATGTCCTGCTCGTTGCGGCCATCGGAGATCCCGAGCGAGCCCCAGCCGTGCGTGCCGACCAGGATCAGGCTGTCCGGGTCCTCCGCGCGGATGGTGGGCATGACCGCCTCGGCGTAGGTCTTGATCCTCGACCAGGCCACGCCGTTCGGCTCGTTCGCGATGTCGTAGATGATGTTGGTCTTGTCCTTGTGCCGCTGGGCGATCTCCTTGAAGAAGGTCTTGGCCCGCGCGGTGTTGTGGTTCGGGTCGCCCGGCGTGAGCTGGTGCCAGTCGATCAACGCGTAGAGGCCGCGCTTGGTGGCTTCCTCGATGTAGCCGTGCACCATGTCGGTGAATTTCCGGGGGTTGGTCTCGTACCCACCCTCCTGGATGTACATCGCGATGCGCAGGACATCGCCGCCCCAGTCCTTGGCCAGCGCGTCCAGCGAGGCCGTCTTCACGCACTGGCTGTACCACTGGATGCCGTGCGTGCTCATGCCGCGCAACTGGATCGGCTTGCCGTTCTTGTTACAGAGCTGCAGACCGCAGACCTTGAGCTGGCCGTTGATCGCCGCGGGCGTGCCTGGTGGCAGGGCGGCCACGGCCTGGGTGGACACGGTGTCCGAAGACGCCGGAGTGTGGGGGGTTGGCGAACCTTGTGCGCTGGTGGCGAGCACACCGGTTGTGGCCAGAGCGGCCGCCGCGATCACGGCGAGTGCGCGGCTGACTACGTTGAGCCGTCCCATCGTTTGCGCTCCTCTCGGAACGGAGACCCAGGGCAGGGGTGGGGTCTCCGAGCTGTGCAAGGCGGCGGCGGTGCGTGGCGGCGGCGGTGCAGATGCTGGGAACACATTGTTAGGTTAGTTTCCTAACAGTGGGCAGGATGTTAGTGACCCCGCTCACCAACCGTCAAGGGGGGATGGTTGGTGAGCGGGGTCTGTTTCGTATCAGGAGCAGGTCAGCCGGACATCGGCCCAGTCGGCGTGGTCGTTGCTCTGCCCGTCACCGGCGTCGGTGACCACCAGGCGCAGCAGGGTCGCGCCGGACACGTTGGCCTGCAACGGTTTCGCTGGATCGGCGGCGGTCAGCACGCCGCTGTCGGCGACCTTGGCCGCGTCGGCGAAGACCTGGAAGACCACCGAGCCTGCGTTCTTCTCATCGTCCACCCCGACCTGTGCGGACACCGTTGAGCACCGGCCGCCGAGGTGGTACTCGACGGTGCTCGGCGCGTGCACGCCGAGGCCCTTGGCGAAGACCACGCCGTTGATGGTGATCGGCTTGCCGTCGCCTGCCTTGCTCTCGCCGTTGCTGGTGTCCAGCTCGACCGGCCCGAACCCGTTGGCCGAGCGCAGCCACTTGGTGTCGGAGAGCTGCACCGTCCCGCTGGGCGCGGGTTCGGGCACCAGCAGGTCGAAGCTCTGGGTGTGCGTGCTCGGCCGCGGCCCGTGGAAGGTGACGGTGCTGGTCACCGGGTACCTGCCGGGTGTGGTCCCGGCCGGCGGGGTGATCGCGAAGTGGGTCCGCCAGGTCTGTTCCGGCCGCAGCAGCGGGGTGCTCGCCGGGGACTCGGCCTTGATCGTCCAGCCCTCGGGCGCGCTGATCCTGGCCTTGGCGAACAGGGCAGGGAGCCTGCCCGCGTTGTGCACCGCGGTGCTCACCCTGGCGGCCTTGCCGGGAGTGACCACCGGCGCGGCGCCGGGGTAGCGCAGCTCCAGGTCGGTGTGGCTGTCCACCGCGGGCGGGTACAGCGGCCAGGCGCGGTCGGCGGAGATCCGGTAGATCGCGGTGCCGTGCGGCGGGACCGTCGCCGCGATCGTGCCCGCGGTGTGCGCGTCCTGCCCGGTCCACAGGTCGCGGATCTTGTAACCACTGGCCTTGGCCAGGCCGGCCTCGGCGGCGGTGGCGCTGATCCGGGCAGGCTGGTCGGTCTCGTTGAACAGCGCGACCGCCTTGTCCCCGTTGGCCAGTGGCTTGACGAAGACGTACTGCCCGTTCTGGATCCGGATCGGCTTGCCCTGCTTGCCGAGCTTGTCCTGATCGATCGCGATGATCTCCTTGTTGGTCAGGATCTCGAAGTGCTCTGCGGAGACCTTGCGCAGGTCGGCGCCGATCAGCAGCGGGGCGGCCATGATCGACCAGAGTGCGAACTGGGACCGGTACTCGGTGCTGGACTGCTTGCCGTTGCCGACCTCCAGCATGTCCGGGTCGTTCCAGTGCCCTGGACCGGCGTAGTCGGCCAGCACCATGTTGCGCTTGAGCAGGTCGACGGTCTTGGCCCAGGTGTCGTTGATGTCACCGGTGGTGCGCCACAGGTGGCCGACGTCCTTGGCCCACTCCCAGGGCTTATTCTGGCCCCACTCGCAGATGGAGAACACGATCGGCCTGCCGGTGGCCTTGAGCGCGTCCCGCATCTTGGTGTAGCGGAGTTTGGCGTCCACGCCCTGGTTGTTGCAGTTGTCATATTTGAGGTAGTCCACGCCCCAGGAGGCGAACAGCCTGGCGTCCAGCTCCTCGAAGCCCAGTCCACCGGGGAAGCCGCCGACCTTGTTGCAGGTCTTGATGCCCGCGCTGGTGTAGATGCCGAACTTGAGGCCCTTGGCGTGCACGTAGTCGGCCAGCCACTTGATGCCGCGCGGGAAGCGGACCGGGTCGGGCACCAGATTGCCGTCGGCGGTGCGCTGCGGCAGCGCCCAGCAATCGTCGATGTTGACGTAGGAGTAGCCGGCCGCCTTGAGGCCGCGGTCGACGAAGATGTCCGCCATATCGGTGATCATCTTCTCGTTGAACTCGGCCCGGCAGTGCGTGGTGTTCCAGTTGTTGAAGCCCATCGGCGGGGTCAGGGCCAGGCCGTCGTCGATGGCTACCGCGGGCGGCGGCGGCTCGGCGAGTGCGGGTGGCGTGGTGGCCAGCGCACCGCTGCCCACGGCCACGGCGAACGTGGCGGCCAGCGCGGCTAACCGCCGCTTGGACAGGGAACTCATCCGATCTCCTCGGGTTGGCGTCGCAGGCAACCGGTCAGAATCAAACGGAAACAGACACAAGCACGCACAGTTCAACCAGAAGCGAACGGGCTGTCAATACGCCCGAGGTGAGGTTGGTAAACATGGAGTAGCCTGCGGATGACAACGTATTCATCCGCGACGGGCTTGACGCGCCGCAGGTCCAAGGCTTACTGTCTGATCAGTCAGTCCAATGAGCTCCCTGGATGGCTACCGCCGATCCAGGGCAGGGGTGAACGCACCGAGTGGCGGCTCGGTGCGTTCACCCTGTTCCTTTTTGTTGTACTTTTGGCCAGGGTCCGGCAATTCGATTGCGGGCTGGGCCACCGGGGTATCCGGGCCCATGGCACTGTCGAAAGCCGAACGCGAACAGTTCCTGGCTCAGCCGCACATCGGCGCGCTGTCGGTCCTGGAACGTCCGGACCGGGCGCCGCTGACGGTGCCCATCTGGTACCAGTACGCCCCCGGCGGTGAGCTGTGGGTGCGCACGCCGCCCGATTCCCGCAAGGCCCGCGCGATCGCCGCCGCCGGCCGGTTCAGCCTGCTGGCCCAGCGCAGCACACCGACGGTCCGCTACGTCTCGGTGGAGGGTCCGGTGATCAGGACCGCCGCCGGTGACGACGAGCGGTCGCGGGAGCTGGCCGCGCGCTACCTGCCCAGCGAGAAGGTCGAGGAGTTCGTGGCCTACGAACGAACCCACCTCGGCGAGCACATCACCATCTACCTGCGGCCGGAACACTGGCTCTCCGCCGATCTGGGGCCTGCCTGATCAGCAGGCGGCCCCAGACCCGCGTTCGTCAGTCGGCGGGCAGGCCCACCCGCTCCTTCTCCTGGCGCAGCCAGCCGTCCAGCCACCAGCTCAGCTCGATCAGCAGCATGCCGACACCGGCCACCAGGAAGCTCAGCAACAGCGTGGGCGAGTGGTTCGGGTCGATGTCGAAGAAGCGCTGGCCGAACGGGATGAGCACGGCGAAGGCGAATCCGGCCGCCATGGACAGCAGCAGCGCGGCCTTCCACCACACGTACGGCCGGGCGATCACCGCGAGCACCCAGAAGGCCACCAGGAACAGCGTGACCACCGCGGCGGTGCTGCGCTGGGCCTGGGTGGCGCTCGGGTCGGCGATGGCGAGCAGGTAGCTGGTGAAGGTGGCCACCGCGGCGATCGCGCCGGCGGGCACGGCCAGCCGCATCACCCTGGCCACGAACCCGCTGCGGGCCCGTTCCTTGTTCGGCGCCAGCGCCAGGAAGAAGGCCGGGATGCCGATGGTGAAGGCGTTCAACAGGGTGGAATGCCTGGGGTAGAACGGGTACGGCACCTGGGCGATGATCACCAGCACCGCCAGCAGCACCGAGTACACCGTCTTGGTGAGGAACAGGTTGGCGACCCGCTCGATGTTGCCGATCACCCGGCGGCCCTCGGCCACCACATAGGGCAGGGTGGCGAACTTGTTGTCCAGCAACACGATCTGCGCCACCGCCCGGGTGGCCGGGCTGCCCGCGCCCATGGCCACGCCGATATCGGCGTCCTTGAGCGCGAGCACGTCGTTCACGCCGTCGCCGGTCATCGCCACGGTGTGCCCTCGGGACTGCAGCGCGCCGACCATGTCCCGCTTCTGCGCCGGGGTGACCCGGCCGAACACGGTGCCGTTGTCCACCGGATCGGC
Organism: Crossiella sp. CA198; assembly: GCF_052078295.1. NCBI lineage: Bacteria > Bacillati > Actinomycetota > Actinomycetes > Pseudonocardiales > Pseudonocardiaceae > Crossiella > Crossiella sp. CA198. The sequence goes on along the minus strand of NZ_JBQJIM010000041.1, from coordinate 47,597 downwards.
CAGCGCCGCTTTGCCCTCGGGCAGGGTGCGCGCGTCGATCGGTTTGTCCGCGCCCGCGAGTTCGAGCGAGGCGGCGACCGCGCCGACGGAGACCGCGTTGTCGCCGGAGATGACCTTCACCGCCACGTTCTGTGCGGCGAAGAAGTCCAGCGTGTCCTTGGCGTCCGGGCGGACCTTCTGCTCCAGCACCACCAGGGCCACCGGGGTGACCACGCCGGGTGCGGCGCCGTCGTCCACCGGGCAGCTCGCCCGGCCCAGCAGCAGCACCCGCAGGCCCTGCGAGCCGGTTTCCTCGGCCTCGGCGCGGACCGCGGAACCCGGTGCCAGCAACACATCCGGCGCGCCGAGCACCCAGTCCCCGTCGGCGTGGAAGCTCGCGCCGCTCCACTTGCGCGCGGAGGAGAACGGGGCGATCGCGCTGACCTGCCAGCCGGTGCCGTCCGGGTGCGCCTCGGCGATGGCCTGCAGGCTCGCGTTCGGGCGTGGATCCGCACTGGCCAGCCCGGCCAGCGTGGCGGCGATGTCGGCCGCCGAGTGCCCGTCCAGCGGCCGGACCTCGGCCAGTCGCATGCCGTTCTCGGTGAGCGTGCCGGTCTTGTCCGCGCACACCACGTTCACCCGCGCCAGGCCCTCGATCGCGGGCAGCTCCTGGACCAGGCACTGCCGCCGCCCGAGCCGGACCACGCCGACCGCGAAGGCGATGCTGGTCAGCAGCACCAGGCCCTCGGGCACCATCGGCACCAGCGCGGCCACCATCCGGCGGATCGCGTCCGGCACGTCCTTGTTGTCGGCGAGCTGGCTGTAGACGGTGAGCGCGCCGATCGGCACGATCATCCAGGTGATGATGCGCAGGATCTTGTCGATGCCCGAGCGCAGTTCGGAGGAGACCAGGGTGAACTTGCTGGCCTCCTCGGCCAGCCGGGCCGCGTAGGCCTGCCGCCCGACCTTGGTGGCCTGGTAGGCGCCGGTGCCCGCGACCACGAAGCTGCCGGACATCACCTCGTCGCCGGGCTGCTTGACCACCGGGTCGGACTCGCCGGTGAGCAGCGACTCGTCGACCTCCAGCGCCTCGGCGGTGAGCACCAGCCCGTCCACCACGATCTTGTCGCCGGGGCCGATCTCGATCACGTCGTCCAGCACGACCTCGTGCGGGGAGACCTCCACCGCGCGCCCGTCCCTGCGCACCGTGGGTTTGGCCTCGCCGACGATGGCCAGCCGCTCCAGGGTGCGCTTGGCCCGCACCTCCTGCACGATGCCGATCAGCGTGTTGATCACGATGATGACGCCGAAGAGGCCGTCCTGGATCGGCCCGATGACCAGGATGATCGCGAAGAGCACCCCGATGATCGCGTTGAACCGGGTGAACACGTTGGCCCGGATGATCTCGCCGACACTGCGGCTGGCACGGGCTGGGACGTCGTTGGACTGGCCGGCCGCGACGCGCTGCCGTACCTGCTGCTCGGTCAGTCCACTGGCGGGGTCAACCCCGGCGAGCGCGACCGGTTCTTCCGTCGTCGACACTGCGCGAGGGTACGCGCCAGCGCTGGCCGGCAGCGGGCGAACTCGCAGGTCCACTCCGCCGAGCGACGGGACCGGGGGAGTTGCTAGCTCCGCTGGGTGACCTCGGCCAGTTCGGTCCATCCTTCGGGGGACTGCGGGCCGTCGACCTCCAGCAGCCGCAGGTAGCACTCCCTGGCCAGCAGCACCTTCTGCAGCTCCTCCAGGATCTCCTCGAAGAACTGCTCCCGGTAGCCGGCGTCGTTGACCGCGTAGACGGCGAAGTAGAGCGCGGAGAAGGCGGCCATCACGATCGAGACCTGGATCAGCTCGTTGCTGACCCCGTCGATCGGGATCGGGATGGTGAAGAAGGTGCCCTCGGTCAGCGGGTGCCCCACCCAGGCCTCGGCCACCGAGTCCTTGATCGCGATCGCGCCGAAGGTGACGAAGAAGAGGAAGACCAGCAGACCGAGCAGGGCGATCTGCAGGCCCTGGCTGACGAAGGCGATGAGCAGCACGTTCAGCCGCTCGCCCAGCTTCATCGGGTGCCGGTCGAACTGCAGGTCCTCATCTGGCAGCTGCTCGGCCAGCCTGCCCAGTTCGGTGCCTGCACAGGCCGCGCGCACCGAGTCCGGGGTGATCTCCACCCGCAGCTTCTTCAGCTCCTCGGGCAGCCGCACGCACAGGAACAGCGCGATGATCACGATGAAGAACCAGGCGATGCCCCACAGCCGGGGGCGGTCCAGGTTGCCCGACATCTGCCAGTTCTCGGTGTTGATGAACAGGAAGGTGACCAGGAGCAGCAGCAACGGCACCGCCCTTGTCACCAGCCTGCCCAGGTTGCCCAGGTGCGGGACCAGGTGCCAGAGCGACCAGTGCACCAGCGAGCCGATGCCAGCCCTGGTGAAGGCGTAGATCACCAGCACCAGCGCGGCGCCGATGACCAGGTCCTCCCGCGCGTCCGCCCAGCTCCAGTTGAGCAGGCCCTCCAGCACCGGCGGCGCGCTGAGGGTGATCACCGCGCCGGTGATGCCCGCGGTCCGGCTGCGCAGGTAGCGGCGACCGGTGCGCAGCCACAGGAACAACAGCGCGGCGCCGATCGCTGTGACAGTGGCCACACCCAGACCGGTGAGTTGGTAGGCGTCGTCCTCGGCCATCCGGGCGCTCGCCTGCGCCGCGGACAGGCCGCCGTAGGGCGGGCTCCAGCGCCAGCCGACCGACACCACGATGTAGCCGAGAACCCCGCCCAGGAAGAACATCAGCGCTGGAAGTGAGCGCGCCAGCACCGGGTGCTTGCGCATGTTGCGCACCACGAACGGCATGCCCTCGCGCAGGAACCAGCGCTCGACCTCTTTGATCGGCAGGCTGTGCCGCTGCTTGTCCTTCGCCACCCGGCCGAGGCTATCGGCGTTGCCGCGATCGGGTGTGGCGGCACTCTCGGCGGTGGGAAGACAGCGGCCAAGAATGAGACATCGGTGTATCGTTTGACTCGTGGACGTCCAATTGGGCCAGGAGGCCGCGCGGCCTTCCCGGGTACCTGTCTGGGGCCTTCTGGGCTCGACGGCACTGTCCGTCACGGGCAACGCGATCGTGAGTGTCGCGATGCCGATCCTGGTGCTGCAGCGCACGGGCAGCGCCGTGCTCGCCGGTGTGGTGGCCGCCGCGGCCATGGCCCCGCTGGTGCTCTCGGCCCTGTTCGGCGGGGCCCTGGTGGACCGGTTCGGGCGGCGGCGCTCCAGCGTGGCCGCCGATCTGCTCAGCGCGGCCGCGGTGGCCGCGCTACCCCTGCTGGACATGACCCTCGGCCTGGGCATCCCGCTGATCCTGGGCCTGGTCGCGCTCGGCGCGGTCTTCGACGGTCCGGGCATGGCCGCGCGGGAGGCGCTGCGGCCGGATGTCGCGGCCAAGGCGAAGCTGCCCCTTGAGAAGATCAACTCCTGGGGTGAGGCGGTGGACGGGATCGGCGGCGTGGCCGGTCCGGGTCTGGCCGGCGTGCTGATCGCGCTCATCGGGCCGATGAACACGTTGTGGGCCACCGTGATCATGTTCTTCCTGGCCTCGATGCTGACCTTCACCGTGGTGCCCTCGGTGCAGCACACCGGCGATGCTCGTCCGGCGGTGGAGCCGTACTGGCAGTCGGTGTGGCAGGGCCTGAAGTTCGTCTGGACCGAGGGCGCGCTGCGGGCCACCGCGCTCACCGGCATGCTGATCGTGCTGTTCCTGACCCCGCTGTCCTCGGTGATCATGCCCGCGATGATGTTCCAGGCAGGCAAGCCGGAACAGACCGGCTTCGTGCTCGCGGTCTTCGCGGTCGGCGGCATCATCGGCGCCATCGGCTACGGCGTGATCGCCCGCTTCGCCGGCCGCCGGATCGTGCTGCTGGTCGCGCTGCTGCTGACCTCACTGGCCTTCCTCGGGTTCGCGCTGAGCACCGACTTCGGCTGGCTGCTCGCCCTGGCCCTGGTCACCGGTGTGGTCTCCGGTCCGATCAACCCGGTCACCGCGGTGGTCATGCAGGAGCGCACCCCGGAGGCCATGCGCGGCAGGGTGATCGGCACCATCACCTCGCTCTCGCTGGCGGCCAGCCCGCTCGGCGCGGTCGTGGCGGGCCCCATCGTGGAGTACTCCGGCCCGGCGACCGCCTTCCTGATCATCGGTATCGGCTGCCTGCTGGCCACTGTCTACGCCGCCCTCGCCCCTGGGCTGCGCAAGATCGAACCTTCCGACGCGCCGTTCGCTCCGGCGCCGCAGAAGGCGACCACGTGATGAGAGGAAACCGATGAACAACCTGGGCCCCGCCGCCTCCCTTCGGCTCGGCTCGCAGATCCAGGCTGCCAAGGCCACCAACTGGCTGCTCGGCGGGCTCGGTGATCTGCTGGTGCAGGTGGAAAACCCGAAATGGCGGGAAAATCCTTATCCACTCTATGAACAGATCCGGCAGAAGGGCCCGCTCTACCGCGGGCTCAGTGGCACCTGGGCCACCACCTCGCACGCGCTGTGCAACCAGGTGCTGCGGGATCGCCGCTTCGGGGTGAAGAACGCCGACGGCTCCGGCGTGGTCGGCGGCGCGCTGGGCGCGGTGGCCAACACCTACCCGGAGAGCTTCCTGGACCAGGACCCGCCGGACCACACCCGGCTGCGCAGGCTGGCCGCGCCCGCGTTCAACCCCAAACGTGTGGATGGCTACCGGCCGCGGGTGCAGCAGATCGTGGACTCGTTACTGGACAAGGTGGAGGGCCAGGAGACCTTCGACCTCATCAGGGATGTGGCCGCGCCGCTGCCGATCACGGTGATCAGCGACCTGCTCGGCATCCCGGAGGCCGACCGCACCGACTTCGCCGAGTACGGCGCGCGGATCGGCGAGGGCCTCAGCGGGGTGCACTCGATCCGCCAGGCCAGGGAACTCATCCACGTGGGCGCCGAGCTGGTCGCGCTGTTCGACCGGCTGCTGAAGGAACGCACCAAGGATCCCGGCGACGATGTGATCAGCAGTCTGGCGGTGGCGGTCGGCGAGGAGAAGATGACCGCCAGCGAACTGCACGGCACCGCGATGTTGTTGCTGCTGGCCGGGTTCGAGACCACGGTGAACCTGATCGGCAACGGCGTGCTCGCCCTGCTGGCCCACCCCGAGCAGTGGGCCCAGCTGCGGGACAAGCCGGAGCTGGCCGCCGCCATGACCGAGGAGGCCCTGCGGTACGACCCGCCGGTGCAGGCCACCATGCGGATCGCGCACACCGACGTCGAACTGGCAGGCGAGACCATCAAGGCAGGCCAGCTGGTCGGGGTCATCCTGGCCGCGGGCAACCGCGATCCGGAGGTCTACCCGGAGCCGGACAAGTTCGACATCACCCGGACCGGTGGTCCCGAGCACCTGGCCTTCTCCAGTGGCATCCACTACTGCATCGGCGCCCGGCTGGCCCGGATCGAGGGCGAGATCCTCTTCCGCAGCCTGGCCGAGCGGATGCCGCTGCTGCGGCAGGCCGGCCGGCTGGAACGGCGAGAGAGCAGCACCATCTGCGGACTGCGCGAATTCCCGGTGACCGCCAAGTTCCCGGCGCAACGCAGTCAGTGACCGGACCAGGCGGCCGCGGTGACCACCCCCAGGGTTGTCGCGGCCGCCGACCCGATCGAGCGTGTCCCAGACCACCTTCACCAGGGCTTTTGCCTCTTCGGGCATTAGCATGCGGGGCGTTGGCGGTTCTCGGCTGATGGGGAGCAGGTTCGTGCGGGATATCGCGGTCTTCAGCGGCAGTGCCCACCCCGAGCTGGCGGCGGAGATCTGCGCCCAGCTCGAAGTGCCGTTGCGGCCGGTGCGCACGCAGCGCTTCGCCAATGACTGCATCGAGGTGCAGTTGCAGGCCAACTGCCGGGAGCGGGACGTGTTCCTGATCCAGCCGCTGGTCACCCCGGTGCAGGAGAACCTGGTCGAGCTGCTGCTCATGCTGGACGCGGCGCGTGGGGCCTCGGCGGCGCGGACCACCGTGGTCATGCCGCATTACGCCTACGCGCGCTCGGACAAGAAGGACGCGCCGCGGATCTCCATCGGCGGCAGGCTGGTGGCCGACCTGCTGGTGGCCGCCGGGGCCAACCGGGTGCTCGCGATGACCCTGCACTCCCCGCAGGTGCACGGATTCTTCAGTGTGCCGGTGGACCACCTGCACGCGTTGCGCGAGTTGGCACTGCACTTCCGTCAGCACGACCTGTCCAACACCACCGTGGTCTCTCCCGACCTGGGCAACGCCAAGGAGGCATCGCACTTCGCGCGCCTGCTCGGGGTGCCGGTGGCGGCCGGGGCCAAGCAGCGCTTCGCCGATGACAAGGTGACCATCAGCTCGGTGATCGGCGAGGTGGCAGGGCGGGACATCATCGTGCTGGACGACGAGATCGCCAAGGGCAGCACCGTGCTGGAGCTGCTGGACAAGCTGCGCGATCTGGGTGCGCGCACGATCCGGGTGGCCTGCACGCACGGGTTGTTCGCCGGCGGCGCGCTCAAGCGGATCGGCGATCAGCCCGATGTGCTGGAGATCGTGTGCACCAACACGGTGCCGATCCCCGACGGTGAGCGGGTGCCCAAGCTGAAGGTGCTCTCCATCGCGCCCGCGATGGCCGAGGCCATGCGGCGGATCCACAACGGCGAGTCGGTCAGCGCGCTCTTCGACGCCTGAGTCGCCGCTAGGCAGGGAAGAGCTGCTCGGCGACCTGGCGGCACACGGACGCGCCGTGGGCCTGCCCGAGTCCGGCCGGATAGCTCACCAGCACCGCCAGCACCTTGTCCGACCACACCGCCAGGCAGTTCACCGCCCAGTTGCGGGTGCCGCTGTGCTCGGTCCAGCCGTTCTTGGTCGCGAGCGGCTTTCCGGTCAGGCCGGGGGCTTCGGCGATGCCGAAGGCGTTGGAGGGGGCCACGTTCCGCATCTCGCCGCGCAGCCAGTCAGTCCACTGTGGACTGAGATGGCGGCCGTCGAAGAGGCACTGGCCCATCCGGGTGGCATCGGCGGCGGTCATCCTGGTCTTGGACCACCAGCCCGTGGTGATCCTGGTGCCGGTCAGCCCGCAGGTGGTGATCAGCCGCTGGATCACCGCGTCCGAGCCGCGCCTGCGGTAAAGCTGTTGCGCGGCCTGGTCATCGGAGACATTGATCATGCGGTGCAGGGCGTTCAGGTCGGCCGGACCGGGTTTGGCCGAACCGAGGCCGTGCAGGAAGTCGAAGGCGATCCAGGCCTTGACCATCGACTCCACCGTGTTGGCGAAGGCGCTCTGATTGGCCGAGCCGCGGGTCTCGCCGGTCCTGGTGTCGCGCAGCGACCAGGAGTACTGGCCGGGGGTCCGCACCTGGACCTGCGGGGTGTTCGCCCTGGGCTGCACCTCCGGTTCGGGCTGCCTGCTCAGCGTGGGCAGCTCGAATCCGGGGGCGCTGGTGCTGACCGTGGGCAGCGCTCGCTGGCAGCCGCCGAGGGCCACCATGAGCAGGGCGAACACGGCGACCGTCCTCTTGCGACTCATGGCGGCGACGCTAGGAACGAGGTGATGAAGAACTGACGAAGAAGCTGTGCGGCAGCGGTGCGATCGGACGCGGCCGGGTGATTTCACGGCTTCCGGGGCGGGCCTTCACCATTTCTTCACGGTCGCGGCGGGGGTGGCTGCGACACTGGGCCGGTGAGCGCGCGCATCCTCCTCGCCGAGGACGACCAGAAGCAGGCGCACCTGATCCGCGTCTACCTGGAACGGGCCGGGCACAGCGTGCTGGCCTGCGCGGACGGCCGGACCGCGCTGGAACTGGCGCGCACCAGGCGGCCGGACCTGATCGTGCTGGACGTGATGATGCCCGAGGTGGACGGTCTGGACGTGTGCCGCATCCTGCGTGCGGAGTCCGCGGTGCCGATCCTGATGCTCACCGCGCGCTCCACCGAGGCGGATCTGTTGCTGGGACTGGATCTCGGCGCCGATGACTACATGGTCAAACCGTTCAGCCCGGCCGAGCTGACCGCCAGGGTGCGCGCGCTGCTGCGCCGCGGCGCAGCTCCTGCCGCGCCGGAGCTGATCACGGTGGGGGAGCTGGAGATCGACCCGACCCGGTTCACCGTGCGGTTGCGCGGCGAGCCGGTGGAGCTGACCGCCAAGGAGTTCGACATCCTGCACGCGCTGGCCCAGCAGCCGGGCGTGCCGCTGACCCGGACGCAGATCCTGGAGCGTGCCTTCGGATTCGACAACCACGTGCTGGAGCGCACGGTGGACGCGCACGTGAAGAACCTGCGGCGCAAGGTGGAGGACGATCCGGCCCGGCCGCGGTACCTGCTCACGGTGAGCGGGCGCGGGTACAAGCTCGCCGAGGCGCTGTGAGCCCGCGCTGGCACGGCAGTCTCCGGTTCCGGTTGCTGGTGCTGACCGCGGTGGTCGCGGTGGCCGCGGCCGGGCTGACCGCCTGGCTGACGGTGTACCAGGCCAGTCAGCAGGTCTCCTCCTCCGCGGCCGCCGAGGAGGCGGCGACGAAGTCCATTGTGGACGAACTCATCGGCTTCGGCGCGCTGCGCGGCAGCTGGGACGGCGTCTCCGGCACCGTGCGGGCGCTCAAAGACCGCACCGGGCAACGGATCCGGCTCACCAGCATGGCCGGTGAGGTGCTGGTGGACAGCGACACCCTCGACGGCGGCGGCGCGCGGCCGCTGAGTGAACGCGCGCCGCTGCTGGTCGACCCGGTGCCCACGCCGATCCCGCCGCCGGACGGCTTCGGCGGCGCGGTGCCGCTGACCACGATGCGCACCTCATCCCCTGGCACCTCATCCCCTGGCACCTCGGTCCCTGGCACCCCGACGCAGACGCCCGGTTCGGGCCAGCCCCTGCCCCCTGCGGCCGACATCCGCGCCGAGCCGGAGAGCTGGCTCACCCGGCTGGTCTACTACCGGGAGAAGGTGGAGCTGGCGAGCTGCCTGATCGGCAAGGGTTTCCTGGTGGAGCAGAAGCCGCGGCCGGACGGCGTGCCGGTGGTGGACCTGCTCGGCGACAATCCGGACCCGAGCCGGAAAACGGCCATCGGCGACTGCGGGTCGCGGCTGCGCCGTCAGGCGAGCGGCCGGACCGAGATCGACATCCTCAAGACCTGCACCGAGTCGCCCGCCTCGACCTGCGTGCTGAACAGTTTCCGGGCCCGGATCCAGGCGATCATGCCCGCGCCGCTGCTGCTGTCGGTGGGCGCGGGCGATCCGCCGCCGTCCCGGACCGTGCCGCTGCTGCCCGCGCTGCTGGCCGCGGCCGGGGTGGCGCTGGTGGCGACCCTGGGCATGTGGCTGGTCAGCCGCCGGGTGCTGCGGCCGGTGGGCGCGTTGCGGGCCGCCTCCACCCGGCTCGGCGCCGGTGATCTGGCCGAGCGGGTGCCGGTGCGCGGGGACGACGAGATCGCCGAGCTGGCCGGTGCGTTCAACCGGATGGCGGATTCCTTGCAGCGCAGCGAGGAACGGCAACGGCGGATGATCGCCGACATCGCGCACGAGCTGCGCACCCCACTGGCCAACATCCGCGGCTACCTGGAGGCGCTCAAGGACGGCGTGCTGCCACCGGATCGCGCGCTGTTCGCCTCGCTGCACGAGGAAGCCCTGTTGCAGCAACGGCTGATCGAGGACATCCAGCTGCTCGCGCTGGCCGACGCCGGGTCGCTGGCCTACGAACGCGGGCCGGTGGACCTTGGCGAGGTGGTCGCGGCCACCCGCACCGGCTTCCAGGCGGTGGCCGGCGCGGCCGAGGTCGAGCTTGTGTCCACTGTGGACGATCCGGCGCCGGTGGTGGACGGCGATCCGAACCGGCTGCGGCAGGTGCTGGGCAACCTGGTGAGCAACGCGATCCGGGCCACCCCGGCCGGTGGCCGGGTCACGCTGAGCGCGCGGCGCGAGGGCGCGGCGGCGGTGCTCACCGTGGCCGACACCGGCAGCGGGATCGCGGCGGCGGATCTGCCGTTCGTCTTCGACCGGTTCTGGCGGGCCGACGACGCCAGGGCCAGGGCCACCGGCGGCAGCGGGCTCGGGTTGTCCATCGCCCGCGAGATCGTCGCCGCGCACGGTGGCGTGATCACCGCGGAGAGCCCCGGCGGGGCGCGGTTCACCGTGCGTCTGCCCAGGTCAGCGAGTTCGTAGCGGGTTCAGCTATGGCATGGCGGCCGGTACGGGTAGTCCGGGAACCGCGCCGCCCACTCCGCCGCGGTGACCGGGCTGCCGCGCAGCGCGCACAGCCGGTTCACCGCGGCCGCCGGATCGGTGTCCCAGAACCGCAGCGTGTGCCCGGCCGCGGCCACCGCGATCCGCCTGCCGCCGGCGTGGAAGACGTTGGTGACCGGGGCATCCGGGCTGGCCAGCGGGGCGAACAGGGCCGGCTGCGCCGGATCGGTCAGGTCCCACAGCCGGGCGGTGCGATCGGCGCTGGTGGTGACCAGGGTGCGGCCGTCCGGGCTGAACTCGGCGGTGTGCACCGGGCCGAGGTGACCGGTGACGGTGGCCAGTCCGGCAGGCCGCGCCGGGTCGGTGACCGTCCACAGCCGGACGGTCTGGTCCAGGCCCGCCCCGGCCAGGGTGCGGCCGTCGGGGCTGAACGCGACCCCGAGCACCGCCTCCCGGAAACCGGTGATCTTGGCGGTCTGCCGGGGGTTTCCCTGGTCGGCGAGGTCCCAGAGCCGGATCGAGCGGTCGGCGTTGCCGGAGGCCAGAGAGCGGCCGTCCGGGCTGAACGCGACCGCGTTGACGGCGCGGAAGTTGTCCGCCAGGATCGCCAGCCGCCGCGGCCTGCGCGGGTCGGCGACATTCCACAGCACCAGGTCCCCGGCATCGTCGCCACTGGCCAGCAGCGTGCCGTCCGGGCTGAACGCGACCTGGCGGACGGTCTCCCGATAACCGTCCAAAGTAGACAGTTCGACCGGGTGCGCCGGATCGCCAAGGTCCCAGAGGCGGATGGTGCGGTCGCGGGAGCCGGTGGCCAGGCGGCGGCCGTCGGCGCTGAACGCGGTGTGCTGCACCGCGCCGGTGTGCCCGGTCAGCGTGCCCAGCGGCAGCAGCCCGGACCAGTCGGTGCGCCACAGCCGGACCCGAGGGTCCTGGACGCCGGTGGTGGCCAGCAGGTTGCTGCCAGGATGGCCAAACACACCGTGGATCTCGCTGTCCCGGCTGACCGGGCTGCCCAGCGGCTCGTGCCACAGGTAGGAACGGCCGCCGCTGCTGGAGGAGGCGAGCAGCCGCCCGGCGCGGTCGAAGGCGATGGCGCGCACCCGGTTCGGCTGCCGCAGCCGCTCGATCTCCCGGCCGGCCACCAGATCCAGCACCCGCAGCACCCCGTCGTTGGCGCCCAGCACCACCCGGTCCGGATCGGGGCCGAAGGCCAGGCCGCGGACCAGCACGTCCGGCGCGGGCACGGTGCGCGGCACGCCCGCGCTGACCTGCCACAGCGTGTGCGTCTCGTCGGCGACGACCAGCCGGCGGCCGTCCTGGCTGTAGGCGATCGCGCTGACCGGGCCGCGCGCGGTCAGGATCCGTTGCGGGGCACCGGGATTGGCCGGGTCGGTGAGCCGCCAGCCGAGTACCGCGCCGTCCGCGCCCGCGGTGGCCAGGGTGGGCCCGTCCGGGCTGAACGCCAGCCCGTACACCTCGCCCGCGTGCCCCGGCAGCACCGAAACCTGTTGTGGCGCACGGAGATCACGCAGTGACCAGACCCGGGTCAGCGCGTCCGCCGAGCCCGCGGTGGCCAGCAGTGTGCCGTCCGGGCTGAACGCCAGCTGGTTGACCCTGGTCCGCGGCAGCAGCGCGGCCAGCAGCTCGGGCTGCTGTGGCACAGCGACATTCCACAGCGCCACCCCGCCTGCCCCGGCGAGGGCGAGCGTGCGGCCGTCCGGGCTGAACTCCAGTCCGCTGACCCGGCCGGTGTTGGGCAGGGTGCGCAGTGGTTCGTCCCGGCGGCCGTCGATGGCGTCCCAGAGCTGCACCACCCCGTCCAGGCCGCCGGTGGCCAGCAGTCCGCCGTCCGGGCGCAACGCGACCACGTCGACCTGCTCGGCCCCGCCGTGCAACCGGGTCGGGTAGGCGGTGGCGAAGGCCGAGAGCACCGCGCCGCGGGCGGCCGGGGTCTCGGCGAGCTGGTAGGCGGCCAGCGCGAGCTGTCCGGCCAGCGCGGGATCGGCGCCGAGCAGGCTGCTCGCATGCTCGCCGACCTGGCGGGAGGTGGCCTCGTCCCGCGCGGTGAGCGCCTGCTGCCGCTGCACCAGCGCGATCCCGCCGGCCAGCACCGCGATCAGCACGAACGCGGTCAGCGCGGCCACCAGCGTGCGCAGTCGCCGCACCCCGCGCTGTTCCTCGCGCGAGCCTGCCCGCAGGAAGTCCCGCTCCACCGGGCTGAGGTCCTCGGGGTGACCACTGGCCCACTCCTGGGCGGTGGCCAGCGCGATGCCCCGGTAGGTCAGCGCGGCGGCCCGGTCGTGCCCGACCCAGGCCTCCACCGCCTCGCCCAGCCGCTGCCGGGCCCGCAGTCCGGCCCGGTCGGTGTCGATCCACTCGCGCAGCCGTGGCCAGGCCCGGACCAGCGCCTCATGGGTCAGCTCGACCGTGTCGTGGTCGAGCACCAGCAGCCGGGCGGCGGCGAAGGCCTCCATCGCCACCAGCGCCGGGTCCTGCCGGTCCCCGGCGGTGAGCTGCTCGCGCGGCACCCGCCGCCGGGTGTCCTCGCCGTCCGCGCCCACCCGCACCAGGCGCAGCAGCAACCGCCGGGCCGCCTGCCGGGCGTCCTCGTCGAGCTGGGTGAACACCTGCTCCGCCGCGGCGGCCACCGCACCGCGGATGCCGCCGGTGGCCCGGTATCCGGCCACGGTGAGCCGGTCCTCCACCCGGTGCTCCCAGGTGCCGCGCAACGCATACGACAGCAGTGGCAGCGCCCCTGGCTCGTAACCCCGTTCGCTGGCGCCGAGATCGCTGAGCAGCAGCTCCGTCAGCCCCGGTTCCACGGTGAGCCTGCTCGCCTCGGCCGGTCCGGAGATCGCCTCGGCGAGTTCCAGTCGGGACATCGCGCCCACCGCGAACTGGTTGTGCCGCACCACCTCCAGCAGCTCGGGCTGGGCAAGGCACTGCGGGAAGAAGTCCGCCCGCACCGCCAGCACCACCCCGTCGGCGCCCCGGCGGCACAGCTCGGCGAGGAACTCCGAACGTTCGGCGGCGGACTCGCAGAGGGTGAAGACCTCCTCGAACTGGTCCACCACCAGCACCGATCCCGCCCCTGGCAACCGCCGCAGCGGCTCAGGGCCGGGGGTGATGATCTCCACCGCGGCCAGTCGCGGCGCCAGTCCCGCCCGCAGCAGCGAGGACTTGCCTGCCCCGGAGGCCCCGAACACCACCAGCGGCGCTCCGCGTTCCCTGGCCGCGGCCAGCGCCGCCACCAGTTCCCCGGTGACCCGTTCCCGCCCGAAGAACCACCGCTCGTCCGCCGTCTGGAAGGCCGCCAGCCCGCGGTAGGGGCACACCGGCTCCGGCACCGCGGCGGCCAGCGCGACCAGCACCCCGTCCGCGTCGAGCACCTCGTCCAGCCGCTGGGCCAGGTCCAGGGTGGCCGGCCTGCGCCCGTGCTCCAGGTTGCCGAGGTAGCCCTTGCTGTAGTGCGTCCGCTCCGACAGCGCCGCCAGCGAGAGCCCCCGCTCCCGCCGCAGCCGCCGCAGCTCCGCGGCGAACCCGGCTACGCCGCTCATGCCGTTCTCCCTGGTCAGCGCCGGTATCCCGGTATCCCGGCATCCCCAGCAGAGGATACGGCCAGTCGCAGGAGCAGGGTGCCCGGCCGCGATGACCCGGCGACCACCCCAGCGGACTGGGCCGGTTCGGCATTTCCGCTGTTCAGCGCTGTATCCCAATGTCGAGGAGCGGAGGATACGGCGAGGGTCTCCTCAGACCGCCGGACCGCGCACAGACTCACCTCGGCTCGCGGATCCCCGTTTCACCGCCCCGGTCGGCATCGACGACCTGGCGGCCACCACTTCGGGCAGCGATCTCCGCGGCGGCCGACCTCGAAGGAGACCCATGCGAACGCCCCTGCACCGAAGACTCACCGTGGCAGCGCTCAGCGGCGCGCTGCTCGCGGGCACGCTGTCCGCCGCGCCGATCGCGCATGCCGCCGTGCCGGTGGACGAGGCTGGGCTGGCCAACGCGCTGTTCGGCGCCACCATGCGCATCGTCAACCGGGACGACGCGCTGGCCAGGAACCTGGTGGTCAGTGCCGAACTGCTGGACTGGCGGGCGAAGAACCCGCAGGCCGCGCCGGCCGCGGTGACCGCGCACCTGAGCGCGGTGCGCAAACACGTCGAGGCCGTCGTGCCCAACCAGGCGTGGAACCGGGAACCGGTGGAGGCGGTGAGCGCGGCACTGGTCGCGGCCCGTTCCGCGCCCGGCGCGACCATCGACGGCGCGCGGCTGGGCAGGCTGAACAACACCCTGCTGGGGCTGGACACGGTGCCGGTGTCCACCAAGCCCGAGGACCGGGTTTCCGGTGCGCAGCAGCAGTTCGCCTGGGAGGCGGGTTACGCCGACAACCAGCGTGAGGTGTGGACCGGGGTGGCGCTGACCGCACGCGCCGACGCCGGGTTCCGCGGCGCCTGGAACGCCGAGATCGGCGACCAGGCCAAGGTCAACTCCGCGGCGAGCGCCACCGAACTGGGCCAGGGCGAGCAGCTGCGCACGGTGCTGGATGTCAACGCGCTCCGGGCGGCGGCCCAGCTCGGCCCGGTCAAGCTCAAGGAAGCCACCGACACCTCGTTCAACGACCTCGTCGGCAAGCTCTACACCGAGCGCAAGGAAGCGCTGAACCACCTCTCCAGCGCCTCGGGGAAGAACCCGCCGGATGCCAAGCCGACCGAGCCCACCGAAGCGCAGAAGACCGCGGCCAAGTCGGCCGAGGACAAGCGCAAGGGCTACGTCGACACGATCAAGGGCGGCCTGGACGGCCTGGCCTTCGTGGTCGGCATGATCAACCCGGACTTCGCCAAGCGGATCACCAAATTCGCCGAGGGCGCGGTCAAGGTCGCCTACGCGGTGAACAAGGCGATCACCGCCTTCACGCTGATCAACTCGGCCTTCTCGCTGGCCACCGCGGCCTTCACCGGCAACGTGATCGGCGCGATCAGCTCGCTGGTCTCGGTGTTCGGCGCCGGTGGCCCGACCGTGGAGCAGCAGATCCTGGACCAGATCAAGGAGATGCGCAAACAGCTCGAAGCGGTGCAGCAGAACATGAACGACCGCTTCGACAAGGTCGACGCGAAGCTGGACAACATCTACAACCGGATGCTGGCCGAGTTCGCGAAGCTGGAGATGGGGGTCGCCTGGGTCCGGGAGAACACCGAGCAGATCCTGGCGAAGGTCAGCTCGCTCAGCACCGAACTCCAGGTCACCGGCACCACCCTGCTCAAGGCGATCGCCGGGCTGTACAAGCTGAACCGGTGGGGCGTCGTCGACTACCACCTGGACTACGAGCGCAAGCACCACGGGCAGCGGCTGCCCGAGGCCGACTTCAAGAAGGGCGAGAGCGACTTCTGGGTCACCGCGGTGCAGGCGCCGACCAACGACCTGTTCGTGGTGCCACCGGCCAACTACCGCACGGACTCGCCGACCGTGCTGAGCAACCTCAACCTGCACGGTGACGGCGGCGCGGCCGCGTTCCTCGGCTACTACGCCAACGCCAAGCTGGATCCGGGCTTCACCCACACCGGCCATGGCGGCAACGCCGCGGTGTGGAGCATCGGCGCGAACGCCTACGGACTGCTGGCCAAGCAGAATCCGGAGTGGGCCAGGAACATGGCCACCAACGTGCGCGGCAAGGCGGTGCTCGATGAGGGCCGCGCCATCCGGGACCAGCTGCTGGCCTTCAGCCAGTCCGGCCCCGACGGCGGCACCAACAAGATCTTCCAGACCCTGCTCGCCGACTACAACGCCAAGGCCGGTGAGCTGTCGGCCAAGGTGCTCGAACGGGAGGCCGAGGTCAACGAGGGCAAGACCCTTGCTCTGTGGCGCGGGCCGGAACAGGGCGCGCCCGCTGGCACGCCGAGCCTGTACGCGACGCCCCAGGTGGAACCCTGCACGGCGAACAGCGATCCGGTGTACAACTACAAGCTGTCCAGGGCGAACCGGCACAACGGGCAGCACCTGAGCCCGCCCGTGCAGTTCTATCGGTACTTCCGGGGGCACGAGTTCGGCTACCGGGCCTGCTGGAGCTACGAGGTGCGCGTCGTCTCAGGTACCCCGCGCGCCTTTGACCTGGTCATCGCGATGACCGACGAGTTCGCCATGCCCGGCGTCGGCACGAAGAGCACCAAGCGGAACCTCGCCGTCGTGCATCGCTGGAACGACGGCCTGCCCGCGCAGCACGAGATCCAGAACTTCATCAAGAACGAGTGGGACCGGGGTCTCAAGGCCAACTACGACAGCAGAGCCGTGCCCGACACCGGCACCGAGTTCACGACGCCGTACTTCGCCAAGCTGGGCGAGGACCTGCTCAAGTCGAAGCGGGTGGACTTCTACAACCGGGCCGCCACCTTCGTCAAGGACAGCCCGGCAGGCCGGGAGCTGAACCTGGCCGCGCGGCTGCTGCGCTCCTACACCGAGGCCGGTTTCCCGCGGGCGCTCAACACCGACGAGTTCCTGCGCTCGGTGCTGCACGGGCCCAAGGCGCTCTACGGCGCGGGTCAGAACGACAACGAGTACCTGGCCTGGGAGTACCTGCTGGCCGCGTCCAACGTGTCAGCGGACAAGCCGGCCTGGGACCCGGCCCGCTCGGATGTCAGCCAGGCGTGCGCCATGATCGCGGCGACCAACGCCACCGATCCGGTGCGCAACTGCCTGCGGGACAACATGAAGTCCCGGCAGGACCGGCTCACCGACCGGCTCGCCGAGCAGTTCAAGCAGCGCTGGGAGGGCGCTGACCAGACCCTGCCCGGACTGCAGACCCAGCTGCGCACGCTGTGGCTGACCCTGCGCTCGGTGTGGCCGGACTTCGACTTCGGCCCGGCGATCGAGGCCCCGGCGCCACTGGCGCCCGCGGCCGCGATCTGGAACCAGCCGGAGCCCGTGGACAACACGCTCAACTCCATGACCGGCCCGGCGATCACCTCGTTCAAGGGCAACCGGTTCACCGCCTGGCGGGGGAACGACGGCAAGCTGTACGGGTCGCTGGCGGGCAGCCGGGACTGGGCGCCGAAGGTGGTCATCGACGACGCGGGCGCGGGGGTCCTGTTCGGTCCCACCGCGATCGAGTT
Organism: Crossiella sp. CA198; assembly: GCF_052078295.1. Lineage (NCBI taxonomy): Bacteria > Bacillati > Actinomycetota > Actinomycetes > Pseudonocardiales > Pseudonocardiaceae > Crossiella > Crossiella sp. CA198. The sequence continues at coordinate 30,349 of NZ_JBQJIM010000041.1, read as the reverse complement.
CAACGGCAAACTGGTGGTGTCCTGGAAGAAGCGCGGCCGCGGCGAGGTGCCGGTGCAGGCGCACGCGGTCAGCACGGACGGGATCACCTGGACCAGCTCCGTCGCGCACCAGCAGACACCGGGGGTCCGCACCTTCGACGCCCCGGCGCTGGCGGTGTTCAACGGCTCGCTCTACGCCCTGCACCGCGGTGAGGACCAGCAGCTGTACCGCACCACCAGCACCGACGGACTCACCTGGACCGCCCCGGTGCTCACCCTGGCCGGAAACATGACCAACCAGCGACCGGGCATGGCCGTGCACAACGGCAAGCTCTACGTCGCCTGGCGCGGTCACGACTCGAACCCGCGGGCCTATATGGCGTCCTCTGTGGACGGTGTCAACTGGGTGCCGGCCCCGGTCCGGGTCGGCGGGACGGCGGCCTCGGTCGACGGCGGTCCGGTGCTGGCCTCGCACGGCGGCAAGCTGTACGCGGTGTGGCGGATCGCCGGTGACCCGGCGATGTACGGGGCCTATTCCACCAACGGCGCCGAGTGGTCGCCGCAGTACACCGTGGCCCGTACCGCCAAGACCTGGCAGGCCCCCAGCATGACCGTGCTTGAGGGCAGGCTGCGAATGGTCTGGGGACCGCAGGGTCCCCTGGAGGGGAGCAACCTGAACACCGCGAGCAGCGCGGTGCTGCCCGGCTGATTCAACCGGGCAGGAGCACGATCTTGCCCACATGCCCGCGTTCGAGGAATCGGCGCTGCGCGGTGTGCACCGCCGTCAGGGGAAAGGTCGCCGCGACCGGTGGTCGCACGGCGCCCGCCCTGGCGGCGGTGACCAGTTTGGCGAAGTGCGGGCGGGTGTGCATGGACGAGCCGATCAGGCCGATGTTGTGCAGGTACAGCCGCCGCAGGTCGAAGTGGATGGTCGGACCCGCCACCGCGCCGGCGATCACCCAGCGGCCGTCGTCGCGGATCAGCGGCAGCAGGTCGTTGACCGCGGCGCCGCCTGCGATATCGGCCACCGCGTCCAGGCCGTGCGGGGCCTGGGCGCGGATCTGGCCTGCCAGATCGCCCGCATCCCTGGTGACCACGCCGGTGGCGCCCAGCGTGCGGACATCGTGTTCCTTGGCGGCGGTGGTCATCGCGATCGGGCAGGCGCCGCGCGCGGCCAGCAACTGGACCAGGGCCGCGCCCACGCCACCGGAGGCGCCGGTGACCAGGACGGTCTCGCCGGGGCCGATGCCGCCGCGTTCCAGCATGCCCATCGCGGTGCCGTAGGCCACCGGCAGGCAGGCCAGTTCGGCGTCGGAGAGCGGGGAATCGGCGACCTGGTGCACCCGGTCCGCCCGCGCCAGCACGTACTCGGCGAACCCGCCGTCGGCCTCGCTGCCGAGCAGCCCGACCGGCGGCGCGTGCTCGCCCTCGTCCCGGTAGAGCGCCGGATCCACCAGCACCCGCCCGCCGATGAGGTCCGCGGGCAGATCCGGGCCCACCGCCGCGATCACCCCGGCGATATCGCCGCCCTGCACCCTGGGGAAGGCGATCGGGCCGCGCCAGCCACTGCGCGCGTCCGGATCGCCGGGGCGGCCGTAGGCGCCTTCCCTGGTCCAGATGTCGGTGTTGTTCAGCGCCGCGGCGGTGACCCGCACCAGCACCTGGCCTGGACCGGGCGCGGGCACCGGATGGTCGCCGCGCAGCTCAAGGGTGTCCGGGCCGCCGTGCCGGGTGAGGACCGCGGCCGTCATGACCTTGTCCATGTCCCCACCCTGGCACGCCAGCGGTCACACCGCTGACTTGAACACCCACTTGCTCTCGTTGCCCGAGCACTTGCCCGCCGTCACGTTGCCGCCGGAAGCCCGGTAGCACTTGGTGTTGGACTGCATGTCCGAGATGGTGCCGTTCGGGTTGACCGACCACTGCTGCTTTGGTCCGCCGTCGCACTTGTTCAGCACCACAGTGCCGCCGGACTGGGCCGTGCACAGCTTGTTGTGCTCCATGAACGCGCCGTGGAAGGAGAAGCGCTGCGCGGTGGAGTTGTTGCAGCCGGCCACCTTCAGCGCGGTGCCCGGCTTGGTGCTGTCGCCGGGGTTCTCCAGGCACTGGCCGGTGGCGGTGTTCTTGTACTCGCCAACGGTCGTCTTCGGCTTCGCGCCGCCGTAGCACTCACCGGTGCTGGTGTTGAAGATCGGCGTCGGATCCACGGTCAGGTTCGACGGCGGGTTGATGATCGACTCTTCCATCACCGGCTTGCCGTCCGGGTGGTAGTTGGTGAGCGCGTCCTCGCAGTCGATGGCATTCATGGCGTTGCCGCCCTTGCCGCCGATCCACAGGTCGAAGTGCCACAGCTTCGGGCCGCCGTTGGGGCCCTGGCCGTCCCATTCCTGGTTACAGGCCGAACAATCGTCCTCCATGATGAAGTACTTCTTCACCCTGGGCACCCAGACCTTGGTGCCGGGCTTGAGTTCCTTCTTGGAGGTGGCCAGGGTGATCGGGTCGGCGTAGGTGCCTTTGCCGCCCGCGGTGTTGTGGATCTGCGGATAGGCGATGGCCCCGCCCGGCGGCGTGTTGTCCCACCAGCCGTAGAAGGTGAAGAAGACCTTCTGCGCGGCAGCCGGGGCGGCGGGGGTGGCGGGAGCGGCCTGGGCGGCGCCCAGACCGAGCAGGCTCAACATCATCAGGCCGAGCGTGGTCACCGACAACAGACGGCTGCGCATGGTTCCTCCGCGGGATCCGGTGGCGTCGGCGGCGGTGTAGCTGAGCGTCCCGCGCCGAGACCGGGCGGACAACCAGGGTTAGGTAGGTTTCTTAACAATTTGCGGATGAAAAAGGGGGCTTTCCGGACGAAACCGGAAAGCCCCCGCCGCGGCGTGTTGGACCTCGACGTCAGCCGGTGGCCAGGGCGAAGATGTGCAGTCCGCTGTTGCGCGGGAAGGTGATGCTGGCGATCTGCTTGCCCTCGGGTGCGGCGAAGGGCTTGGTGGCCAGGATGTGCGTGGGCACCTCCTGCTTGCCGCCGATCCCGTTGCGGTAGGGGGTCTTGGCCACGATCACGTTCTCATACATCAGGCTGCCGCCGCCGCCACCCAGGGTCCAGTCGCTGAAGCCCAGGTCGAAGGCGCCGGTGCTGCCGTCGGTGTAGGTGACCGTGCCCGGCGCGGTCCGGCTGCCGTTGATCGCACTGCCCACAAAGGACAGTCGGCTGACCGGCGCGGTCAGTTGCACGGTCTGGCCGTTGGCGGCGATGTTGTCCGGTCGGCCGAACGGCTCGCTGGGCCAGGTGAAGTTCAGCCCGGCCACCGTGCCCGGCTGACCGGCGACCAGGCCCGCGGCGGCCAGTGCCTGCTTGGAGTAGCTGTAGCCGCCGCCGTCGAAGTTGGCCTCCTCGTGCGTGCCGGGATCGTCGGAGACGCCGGTGTTGTCCAGTGCGGCGAACCAGGTTTGTGGCGCGGCGACCTTCACGGTGAGCTGCCGGGTGGTGGTCTTGCCGCCGCTGACCGTGACCGTGGCGTTGACCGGGTGGTAGCCCTGACCCGCGGTCTCAGCGGTCACGGTGAACTCGACCTTGCCCACCCCGTCCTTGATCGGCACCAGCCCACTGGACGGTTCGATCCTGAGCCCTGGCGTGGGCGCGATCGAGTAACGGACCTCGGGCTGCGCGCCGGAGAGGTGGTAGACGGTCACCTCGGCCTTGGCGGTGCCGCCGGGCGTGGTGACCAGGTGGTCCGGTCCGACCCCGATCTGGTAGGGCTGCTCCCCGTCCCGCCAGGACGGCGGCGCGTCCGAAGCCGTTGCGCCCCAAGTAGTATCCGGCCTGGTGTCCATTGTGTACTCAAGCAGTCCACCGCGTTGCACGAAGGACTCCGGCAGCCACGGCTTGGCCGACTCGCGCCCGTTGACCCGCAATTTGTGGATGTAGGGCGCGTTCGCCGCGGCCTTGGGCGCCAGCACGGTGATGTCCTTGCCGCGGTCCCGGTTGATCCGGGCGAACGGGAACAGCGGGCTGGACAGCACCAGCTCGGCCCGGGAGGGCACCTGCGGGTACATGCCCAGCGCGGAGAAGACGTACCAGGAGGACATCGCGCCGAGGTCGTCGTTGCCGGGGATGCCACCGGGGCCGGTGGTCCACAGCGTGTTCACCACCTCGCGGATGGTCTGCTGCGCCTTGTAGGGCTGCCCGGTGTAGTTGTAGAGGTAGGGCACGTTGACCGAGGGCTCATTGTCCATTTCGGACTTCTCGTCGCCGGACTTGCTCAGCGCCCAGCTGCCGTCGGCGTTGTGGAAGAACTCGTCCAGGCGCTTGTTCACCCGGTCCTTGCCGCCCATGGCCTGAGTCAGTCCGGCCACGTTGTGCTGCACCATCCAGGTGTACTGGGCGCTGCTGCCCTCGACGAACCCGTCGCCGGTGCCGGGGGTGAAGTTCGGCGTCCAGCTGCCGTCGGCGTGCCGGTTGCGGATGTAGCCGCCGGTGGCGTGCGCGGCCGGGTCGAAGTTGTTCTGCCACCACTGGGCCCGCTCGGTGAAGGTCTTGGCGGTTGCCTTGTCCCCCAAGCGGTCCGCCAGTTGAGCGAGGGCGAAGTCGGCGGTGGAGATCTCCAGCGTCTCGGCCGCCCCGCCCCAGGCGTTGGACACCGAGGGCATGTAGTTGTGCTTGAGGTACTTGTCCAGCGAGGGTCGCTGGCCGACCGACATCACGTTCCAGCCGTCCCGCTTGAGGTCCAGCGCGGTTGGCACGGTGGCCGCCTTGACCAGTGAGCGCAACGAGGTCCGCGCGTCGAAGTCGGTGCCGCCGAAGGCGTGGATGCCGGCGATGGAGGGCGCGGCCGGGTCACCGTTCATCACGTGCGTGCCGCCGTTGGCGTGCGTCCACCGGTCCCACACGCCGCCGTTCTGCTGTGCCTGGTTGAGCAGCGACTGCGCGATGTCAGAGCCGATCTTGGGCTCCAGCAGGGTCAGCAGCTGCACCTGCGAGCGGTAGACGTCCCAGCCGGAGAAGGTGCCGTACTGCACCTGCTGCCCCGGCACCGGCCGGTGCACCTTGCCGTCCATCCCCGCGTACTCCCCGTTGACGTCGCTGAAGACGTTGGGGTGCAACAGGGAGTGGTAGAGCGCGGTGTAGAACTTGGTCCGATCGGCCTCGGAGCCGCCGCCGATCTGGATCCGCCGCAGCTGCCGCGTCCACGCTTCCCGCGCGTTCGCCGCGACCTCCTCCACCGCCGCCCGCCGCGGGTTCTCCGCCCGCAGGTTGGCCTTGGCGTTGTCCAGGCTCACATAGGAGATCCCGACCCGGACGTTCACCGCCGGGTTCGTCGCCGTGTCAAAGCCCAGGTAGGCCCCGGATCCCTTGCCCACCACCGGCCACCCGTTGGTGCCGTAGGTGGTGCCGCCGGTCGCCGTGGTCGCGCCGGGCGTGAGCTTGTCGTCCTGCCAGGTGCCCACCGAGCTGAACGCCTGGTCGAACTCGGCCACGAAATGCAGCTTGTAGTAGGACCGGCGGCCTTCCTTGTCGAGGTAGCCGCAGAAGTTCCCACTGGTCACCGAGCCGGAAACGGTCCGGGTGGCCGGGTCCACCGCCACCGAGGCGTCGGTGGAGCCCACCTCGGAGTTGGCCGTGCGCAGCAGCAGCGATCCGGCTTTGCCCGCCGGGAAGGTGAATCGCCCGGCGCCACTGCGCAGCGTCGCGGACAGGTCGGCCTTGGCCCCCGAGTCCAGGGTGACCGAGTACCGGCCTGCCTTGGCCGATTCGTTGGCATGGCTGAAGGTGCTCGCGTACACCTCGTCCTTGCCATCCACCGCGGGCGAGGAAGTCACCTCACCCACGTGCGGAAAGAACGGGATATCCCCGGATCCACCCGCACAGCCGGTGCCGGACATGTGCGTCAGGCTGAAGCCGCGGATCTTGGTCGCGTCGTAGTGGTAGCCGCCGGGCGCCGCGGTCCGGGTGGCATTGCCCTTGGTGTTCTCCGGACTCCAGGACAGCATGCCGAATGGCACCACCGCACCGGGAAAGACATTGCCCAGGTTCTTGGTCCCGATCAACGGATCGACGTAGGCCGCCGGATCCCGCACCAGTGGGAAACCGCTCCCGTCAAGAGGCTCGGCCGACGCCGTCCCCCCGACCGTACCCAGCACCAGCGCGGCGGTCACCGCACCGGCCAGAGCCCGTGTCCTTCTCACCTGTCCGACCCCATTCGCAAGACGTGTGCAGACAACGTTGACAAACGGTCATGCCTGGCGGCGGGTCAGAACGTACGTGCAGGTGAGAGGCGAGTGAAGGGGTGCGAATGGAACCTGTCCGATTCTGGCCGACAACCTTGACCGGGATTCGGTCAATCGGACTACGCGGCCACCACCCGGCGTACTCCTCCCCGGAGGACAAGCCGGAGCAGCGCTACTCCCAGCACCAGCCACAGCGGCGCCCACAAGCCCAGATCCCAGCCCGCGTACCACCGGGCCTCAGCCGGGGCGGCCCCGAACAAGGTGACCAACGCGCCGGAAACCCCGGTGACTCCCCGAACCAGGAGGAACACGATTCCCACCCAGGCCGGTCCCAGCAGCAACCACGCGGGCAGCCGATCTCGCCAGGAGGTGGCCAGCCCCAGGATCACCAACGCTCCCGCCGCCGCGATCACCGCGGTCAGCACGTGCACCCAGAACGCCACCGGCCCGTCCCCGAGCAACAGTTCCCGATCCGTCCCCGTCAACGGCGTCTCCGCCATCAGCACCTCGGACCCGAAGGCCCAGGCCACCTTCATCCCGCCATAGGCGAGCGCGCACACCAGCGCCACCCAGGCCGCCCCCGGCAACACCGGCCGCCAGTACCGCCTCACAAACCGCCACACCAGCCAGGGCCACACCAGCACCACCAACGGCAATTGCACCCAGCCGGTCCACACTCCCCGAACGGAAAGCACGACCACCCCGGCCGCCATAACCCCCAACGTCAGCACCAGGGCGCCCAGCAACACCCACCGCGCGACCGGCCCCCACCGCCACAACGTGGCCAGCACAATTCCCGCCGCGACCACCCCGAGCCCGGCGTTGCCCAGTTGCAGCAACCAGGTCTGCGAATACTGGGCCTGCACCGAATCCGCCGCGACCATCCCGGGCAACCCCACCTGCCCGACCGCGGCCATGTAGACCTTTTCCCCGGCGTAGCACAGCATCTGGGCCGCCACGACAAAGACCGCCCAGCGCTCCCACCGTCCACCCAGCTCACTCATACCCGGCACCCTGCGCCATCCCGGCTTCGGCTGCCTCCCGAGGGGGAGGGAGCGGGCTCCCTCTTGCGAGGGAACTCCGCCACCCAAATCCAGCCCTACCGCGGCACGAACGTCATCCCCAGCTCCCGCAGCACGAACCCCAGCCACTCCGCCTGCATTTCCGCCCCCACTCCCGCGTCCATGCTCCCGTGCCCGACCGCGGTCCACACCCGCAAGAACACGTCCCGCCCACTCCGCGAGGCATCCCGCACCCCGGCCACGAACCGCCGGGCCTGCGACGGCGGACAACTGATGTCACTGTTGCCCACCACCACGAACACCGCCGGATACGACACCCCGGCCCGGATGTTCTGACAGGGCGAGTACCCGGCCAGCACCGCCGCGTCCGCCGGATCAGCCGGATTCCCGTAGTCCTTCTCATACACCGCCCGGATCATCGCCGTCCCCGGCCCCTCCACCAAGGGCGCCAGCACATCCAGCACCGGCATCGTCGGCACCACCACCCGCCACAGCTCCGCCTGCTGCGTCACGGCCACCCCGGCCAGCAGCCCGCCATTCGAGGACCCTTGGAACGCCAGGGTTTCCGGCGTCGCGACGCCCCGCCGGACCAGGTCCTCGGCCACCGCCCGCAGGTCGTCGAAGGTGCGCTGCTTGTGCTCCCGCCGGGCGGACTCGTACCACTCCCGCCCGTACTCGCTGCCACCGCGCAGGTTCGCGTGCACGTACACCCCGCCCGAGCGCACGAACGGTGTCATCGCGCCCAGGAAGGTGGGCAGCTTCGGAATGTTGAAGCCCCCGTAGGCATTCACCAGCGTCGGCTGAGGCCTGCTCCGATCCAGATCTTCCCGCGCCAGCACGAAGTACGGCACCCGGGTGCCATCGGCCGAGGTCGCGAAGTGCTGCTCCACCGTGATCCCGTCCAGCCGCACCCCCTGCGCCAGCACGTCCAGGGCCCCGGTGGCCGGATCCAGCTCGTACAGGGTGTCGCTGCTGGTGAAACTGCTCGCGGTGAACGTGAGCGCGGCCGACCCGGTGGGCAGCCGGGACAACACCGTCAGCGCGAAACTCGCACTGGCCGCGGGCAGCGCCGCCCGCGCCACCGGCACTCCGGCCAGCGAATACGACCGCACATCCAGCGAGACATCGTTCAACGCGGTCACCACCAGATGCTCGCCCAGCCGGTACAGGCTCCGCAACACCAGGTCGCCTGCCGGGATCAGCTCCTCCCAGGTGTCCGGATCCGTAGACGTGGCAACGGGAATCCGCACCACCCGCCCGCGTGGTGTGTCCGTGCTGATCGCGACATAGGTGTCCTCGTCAACCCAGTCCCCGTACAGCTCCCCGCGGAACCCGTCCGGCGCGAACGCCCGGAACGTCCCCGACCCGGTGTCCCCGACCAGTGCCGCCAGGTGCTCGTGCGGCGCCGTCACCACCAGCACCCGGCTGCCCCCTGGCGAGACCTGCGGCACCACCGACAGCGAGGTCGGCGGCACCCCCGGCAGTCCCAGGGCCGTTGACTCCCCGCCCCGCACCGGGAAGAACCGCAACTCGTGCGCCCCGTCGGCCGACCGCCCGGCCAGGTAGAACCCGGAGCTGTCCGGCAGCCACCCGGGCCGCACCAGGTTGCCCTGCATGGCGGGCGCCGCCACCGGCAACCGCTCGCCCGTCTCGACCGCCACCACCAGGAACCGCCCGAACGGATCCCCGCCGGCCGCCGCGTTGAACGCCAGCAACTTCCCGTCCGGCGACGGCTCCGGGTAGATCAGTGAGGTGGCCCGGCCGTCACCCCGCTCCGCCGTCAGCGCGGCCGCGGCCACCAGCACCCGGCCCGGCGAGTCCCGGTGCTCGGCCACCCGGATCGCCTGCCCGGTCCCCGCGTCGTCCTGGCCCAGCCAGAACCACCGTCCGGCCACCAGCCGCCGGTCCGCCAGCACCCCGGCCAGCTGACCGGCCAGCAACGGCCGCAGCTCCTCGACCAGCTCGGCGAACCCTGGAAAGTCCCGCGCGGCCGCGGTCGCCGCGCTGACCTGCTGCTCCTGCCAGGCCAGGACCTCCGCCGTGTCCTCGTTCAGCCACGCGTAGGCGTCCGTGGTCATGCCCCCACCCTCTTTCGGAATATTTCAGATGGTCGTATCATCTGGATGGTGAGAGTATTTCGGTGAGTGGCTAGGGTTTGTCAAGTGGCGAGACTGACAAGGGCGGAGCTGCAGGAACAGAACCGCGGCAAGATCCTGGACGCGGCCAGGGCCGAGTTCGCCGAGCGCGGCTACCGGGAAGCCAAGATCGACGACATCGCGGACCGGGCCGGGCTAACCAGGGGCGCGGTCTACTCCAACTTCCCCGGCAAGCGGGCGCTGTACTTCGCCGTGCTGGCGGGCGCTGCGCTGACCGAGGGGCCCGCGGCGGAGCCGGTGGACGGGACGACCGGCGGCGCGCTGGCCGCTTTCGCCCGGTCCTGGCTGGCCCGGACCGCCAACCCGGAACTGGTCGGCGAGGTGCTCGCCGAGGAGGACACCCGAGGGGTCTACGCGCAGCTGCTGGAGATCCAGGCGGTGATGCTGGGCGCCCAGCTCGGCGACGGCGGGGCACAGCGGGCGCGGCTCGCGCTGACCGCGTTGCACGGGGCGAACCAGCTCGCCACCCTCGCCCCGGACTTCGTCGCCGCCGACGCCGTGGTCGCCGCCTGCGCCCAGCTGGCCGGGCTGCCGGTGGCCGACCCCTGGTCACCGCCGGTGGCACTGCCCCAGGTGCGCAGGCCCGGCAGCGCCTGGCCGGAGTCGGTCGCGGTCTGCACCGTGCACGCCACCATGATCGAGCTGAACGCCGACGGGCTGATCCTCTTCCTCGGCCCGGACCGGCTCGGCGCGGTCGAGGACCTCGCGCACGGCACGGACGAACCGGTCACGCTGGTGCTCGGTGCGCGATGGTCGGCCGAACTACGCCTGCTCGCCGGACTCACCCTGGCCGGGTTCGGGCACAACCTGCGTGCCGCGGGCGGTAAACCCGGACAGCTGCGGGTGGTGTGCGACGCCAGCGTCCCGGCCATCGCCGAACGCCTCGGCATGACCGGTCCGGAAACCGCGATCCTCATCGAGCGCGGCCGGATCGCCGCCCGCGCGGACGGTGCGGGCGCGGGCTACGCGATCACCCGTTGAGCAGCCCGGATCGCCAGGCCCAGGCGGCGATCTCCACCCGGTTCCGCGCGCCCAGCTTGGCCTGCACCGAGGCCAGGTGCGTCTTCACCGTGGACAGCGACAGGAACAGCTCCGCGCCGATCTCGGTGTTGGTCAGCCCGCGGGCCGCCGCACGCACCACGTCCATCTCCCGCTCGGTCAGCGGCTCGGCCGGATCCTCCGACTTCGGCCTGCCCCCGCCGGACTTGTTGAAGTGCTCCAGCATCCGCACGGTGATCTGCGGCGAGATCAGCGCGTCCCCGCGCACCGCCGCCCGCACCGCCTCCACCAGCAGCGCAGGCCCGGCGTCCTTGAGCAGGAACCCGCTCGCGCCGTAGCCCAGCGCGGTGTGCACGTACTCGTCCAGGTCGAAGGTGGTCACCACCACGACCTTGATCGGGTCGGTCACGCCGGGGCCGCAGAGCTGTTTGGTGACCTCAAGGCCGTCGATGCCGGGCATCCGGATGTCCATCAGGCACACGTCCGGGCGCAGTTCCCTGGCCCGGCGCACCGCGCTGATGCCGTCGGGCACGTCGGCGACCACCTCGATGTCGGGCTGGACCTCCAGGATCATCCGGAACCCGACGCGCACCATCTCCTGGTCGTCGGCGATCAAGACCCGAATCGTCACCGCGTTGCCTCCCGCACCGGCAGCCAGGCGTGCACCTCCCAGCCACCGGACAGCCTCGGCCCGGCGCTGAACCGGCCGCCCAGCAGCTCAACCCGTTCCCGCATTCCGACCAGACCGTAGCCCCCCGAACCACCGGCTGGCGCGGCGGAGGACCCCTTGCCGTCGTCGGTGACCCGGACGTGCACCATCTCGTCCGCGGTGCTCACCGCGACCCGCACCGCGGTCAGCCCGACCGCGTGCTTCTGGGTGTTGGTCAGCGATTCCTGCACCACCCGCAGCACCGAGCGGGCCAGCTCCACCGACAGCGTCCGAGGCAGGTCCAGGGTCAGGTACACCGGCAGCCCGGCGGCCGCGGCGTCGTCGACCACCTTGCGGATATCGGCCACCGGATCGGTGGTGGCCGCGTCACTGGCGCCGACCTCGCCGACCGCGTGGGTGTCCCGCAGGCTGCTCACCAGCGAGCGCATCGCGGTCAGCGCGTCCACCCCGGCCCGTTCGATATAGGGCAGGACCCGTTGCGCGGCAAGCGGATCCTGCTCGGCCACCACCTGCGCGGCCTGGGCTTGCACCACGATCCCGGTGACGTGGTGCGCGACCACGTCGTGCAGTTCCCGGGCCAGCGCCAGCCGCTCGTCCTGCTGGGCGGAGCTGACCGCGGCGGTGACCACCCGGCGCCGGTCGCCGTCCCGGGCCCGGAAGTACACCCCGGTGCCGATGGACAACAGCAGCAGCATGCCGGGGATGGCGACCGAGGCGAGGTTGTCGAACAGGTTGCCGCCAGGGCGGATCACCCCGGCCAGGATGCCGGCGAAGACGATCCCGGCCACCGCGGTGGTGGCCTTGTTCGGCGAGGCCTGGCGGACCACGGTGGCGATCAGCGCCATCCCGGCCGCGGTCTCCACCGGCCCCATGCCGGCGACCGCGTCCCAGTGGTTCACGTGGGTGTAGCGCAGCCCAGCGGTCAGCCCGATCATGGTCATCGAGGCCAGCAGCGCCGACTCCACCGGACGGCGCGGGGCCACCACGGCGATCAGCGCGATGATCGCGTCCGCGAGCCAGGCCAGCCCCAGCACGTCCGAGCGCGTGCCCCCGGCCGCGGTGCTGAATTCGACCAGCAACATGAACCCGAGCGCACCGGCGATCGGCCACTGCCGCCGCAACAACGGCCGCCAGCCGGTCAACGTGGTGTCCACAGTGGAACACGGTACGTGTTCGCCCCGCGCGCGCACCTCGGCCGGGTGGCCACCCCGCCCCTCGGCCGATCGGCCGAGGAAGCCCAGGCACGCCTGGCCCGCTGGCCGAAGTCACCAGACCCCACCGTCGACCAGTCTTTGATCCCGTCAGACACAAGCGCCCCGCCTCCCCGATCACCAACGCAACCACCACAACTTGTTGCGAAACAGGCGTGGCGCGCAGCGACACGGCGGGCTCTTCACCAGCGGCGGGGTACCGATTTTTCGCGCGACTCAAGAGCGAAAAATCCAGCGTGCGGAGCACGCCAATCAGACACAGGAGGACTAAGTGACGGTTCCGGGTTTCGGTGCGCAACCGGTGCTCACCGGCCATCACCTCATCAAGCGCTATGGCCAGGTGCACGCGCTCGCCGGGGTGGACATCTCGATCGCGCCCGGCGAGGTGGTCGCGATCATCGGACCGTCCGGATCGGGCAAATCAACCCTGCTGCACGTGCTGGCCGGCATCCTGCCCACCGATGACGGCGTGGTGATGCTGGACGGCAAGCGGATCGACCAGTTCGGCGAGACCGAGCGCAGCAAACTGCGCCGTTCCGCCTTCGGGTTCGTCTTCCAGGCCGGGATGCTGGTGGGGGAGCTGACCGCGGAGGAGAACGCGGCGCTGCCGATGCTGCTCGCGGGCATGGCCAAGGACCAGGCGCTGACCGCCGCGCGGCAGTGGCTGACCCGGCTCGGCCTGGCCGGGATGGAGGGCCGCCGACCGGGGGAGCTGTCCGGCGGGCAGGCGCAGCGGGTGGCGATCGCGCGGGCGCTGGCGCACCGGCCGCGGGTGATCTTCGCCGATGAGCCGACCGGGGCGCTGGACTCGCGCACCTCGGATGAGACCATCGGCGCGCTGCTGGACGCGGCCAAGGACTCCGGGGCCGCGGTGGTCATCGTGACGCACGATCCGCAGGTGGCCGCCCGTGCCGAGCGCGTGGTGGAGATCCGGGACGGACTGATCGCCCGGCGGGTCGCCGCGTGAATCCTTTCCAGCTCGCCCTGCGGGTGCTCCGCGGGGATCGCCGCAGCCTGGTCGCGGCCGTGTGCACCCTCTTCGGCGTGGCCATCGCCGTCACCCTGGTGTCCTGGCTGGCCGCGGTGCCCGGCGCCTTGGACGCCCGCGCCGAACACGAGGCCTGGCGTCAGCCCCGGCCCGCCGCGGACGAGTCCTCGGCCGCGGTCCTGGTCAAGAACAGCCAGGACCGGGTGCGGGACAAGAACATCACCCGGATCGACGTGGCCGCGCTCACCCCGAACGCCCCGGCCGCGCCCGGCCTGCTGCGCGTCCCGCAGCCGGGGGAGGTGCTGCTGTCCCCGGCGCTGGCCGCGCTGGCCCGCGACCTGCCAGCCGACCAGCTGGCCAAACGCTTCCAGGGCAAGGTGATCGGCGAACTCGGCGATCAGGCCCTGATCTACCCCGGCGAACTCGTCGCGGTGGTCGGGCACGGCCCGCAGACCCTGGCCGAGGGCGATGCCTACCCGGCCGCCGGGCTCGTCCCGACCGGCGAACCCCGGCCCGACTTCATGCTGTTGCTGCTCTCCCAGGTCGGCCTGGTCGTGCTGGTGGTGCCGAGCCTGGTGCTCATCGCCTCCTCCGCCCGGCTCACCGCGGCCCGCAGGGAACGACGCCTGGCCGCGTTGCGACTGGCGGGCGCGACCCCTGGGCAGGTGGTCGCGATCACGGTGGTGGAGATCGCGCTCGCCACGGTGCTGGGCACCCTGCTCGGCCTCGCCCTCGGACCGGTGGCCAGGGAACTGACCACGCAACTCCCGTGGAACGGCGGCACCTGGTTCGCCGCCGACCTGGAACCGAGCTGGCTGCTTTCCCTTGGCATCGGCATCGGCACCCCGCTACTGGTGATCGGCGCGGCCGTGTTCGGCCTGCGCCGGGTGCTCACCCAGCCGCTGGGCGCGGCGCAGCAGCACAGCCGCAAGCCGCCCAGCGCGTGGCGGCTGCTCATCCTGATCGCCGCGGCAGGCGCTTTCATCGGCGGCATCAGCGTGGCCAGCGCCACCGGCGGCACCTCGGTGCTCATCGGCGGCCTGGCCGGGATCGCACTGGCCGCCTCGGTGGTCGGACCGTGGCTGACCTCGGTGGTCGGCCGGATCTTCACCAGGGTCTGGCGCCGCCCGTCCACCCTGCTCGCCGGGCGGCGGCTGCGTGATGACCCCAAGGCCGCCTACCGGGCCGCCTCCGGCGTGGTGCTCGCGGTGTTCGCGGGCAGCCTGGCGCTGACCGTGCTGCCCTCGCTGGAACGCAAGGTGGACGACCGGACCTGGCAGCCGTGGAAGGAGGGCGTGCTCTACACCACGGTCAGCTCGACCGAGGTGCGGACCGCGGCCGAGCGGCTGCGGGTGGAGCTGGCCAAGCGCGGGGTGAACACCCCGGTCGGGGTGGCCGCGCACGGCAACCTCAAGAACCAGAGCGGCAACTACGTCGGCCGGGCGATCGTGCTCGGCTGCGAGGACGCCACCGCGCTGATGTGGCTGCAACTCGGCCAGTGCGGCGGCGCGCCCGGCGTCCGGGTCGGCAAGGGGCAGCAGTACCCGTCCGGGCCGCTGCAGCTGTCCACCTACGCGGGCCGGGACGAGGGCAGCACCCCGCTGCCGGCGAAGCCGGTCGTGCACCAGATGGCCGGGGACAACGGCAAGGCGGGCGGCACGATCATCATCGACCCCGCGCTGATCCCCAAGGGCGCCCAGCTCACCGGCTACACGCTGACCGTGATGACCAGCCCGGCCAACGCCGAGCTGGTGCGCACGCTGCTGATCGAGCAGGTGCCCGGCGGCCGGATCGGCTCGCTGGAGGCCCAGCAGGGCCGGGACACCATGCAGGTCGGTGACATGCGCCGGATCGCGCTGATCGGCCTGATCATCGCCGGGCTGCTCGGTGGCATCAGCGCCGCGATCACCGCGGCAGGCTCGGTGGTCGACCGCAGGCGCACGCTGGCCGCGCTGATCGCGGCGGGCACCCCGGTGCGGGTGCTGGCCAGGGCGTTGCGCACCGAGGCGGCGCTGCCCGCACTGGTGGCCACGCTGGGCGCGGGCCTGGCCGGACTGGCGGTCGGCGGGGCGCTGATGACGCTGGTCCAGGCGCCACTGGCGGTCAACTACTGGCTGGTCACGCCACTGGTGGTCGGCTTCGGCGTGGCCATGGTCGCGGCCTCCGCATGTGGGCCGCTGTTGCGCAGGATCTCCCCGCAGGCTTACGCGGAGGAGTGAGTGCCTCGGCCGTTCGGCCAGTCCGCCGACTGGCCGAACGGTCGGGGTCAGGATGGCTTAACGGCCGATCCGCAAGCGGGGTCTACCAGCGCAAACTGGTTTCAGACACAGAGAGCGCGAAGCGAAGGAGACCACGATGCTGGAGATGGTGCTGACCTGGACCGGCGCGGTGCTGAGCCTGCTGGTGCTGGCGCTGATGATCCTCCCGGCCGTGGTCGACGGCCAGGGCGAGCCGAAGGCGGTCAAGGTGGCCCGCACCGAGCGGATCAAGGCCACCCGCGCCGCCCGCGCCGCCCAGAAAACCCACCGCCCGGCCCGCCACGCGGGCCCCATCGCCGCCTGACCTACAACCACAAACCTGTCGAGTTGGGCCAAGTCGTACGCCTGGTTGGGCAAACCGGGCGTACGACTTGGCCCAAATTGGTGTCAGAGGTTGGGGTAGAGGGGGTGCTTGGCGGCCAGGTCGGTGACCCGGGCGCGCAGGGCGGCCGCGTCGAAGTCCGGGGTGAGCGCCTTGGCGATCACGTCGGAGACCTCGGCGAAGTCCGCGTCGGTGAAGCCGCGGGTGGCCAGCGCGGGGGTGCCGATGCGCAGGCCGGAGGTGACCATCGGCGGGCGCGGGTCGAACGGGACCGCGTTGCGGTTGACCGTGATGCCCACCTCGTGCAGCCGGGCCTCGGCCTGCTTGCCGTCCAGTTCGTGGTTGCGCAGGTCGGCCAGCACCAGGTGCACGTCGGTGCCGCCGGTGAGCACGTCCACCCCGCCGCCTGCCTTGACCAGCGTCTCGGCCAGGATCTTGGCCCCGGACAGGGTGCGCCGCTGCCGCTCGGCGAACTCCTCGCTCGCGGCGATCTTGAACGCCACCGCCTTGGCCGCGATCACGTGCTCCAGCGGTCCGCCCTGCTGACCGGGGAACACCGCGGAGTCGATCTTCTTGGCGAACTCCTGGGTGCTCAGGATGGTGCCGCCGCGCGGTCCGCCCAGGGTCTTGTGCGTGGTGGTGGTGACCACGTGCGCGTGCGGCACCGGGCTGGGGTGCAGCCCGGCCGCGACCAGCCCGGCGAAGTGCGCCATGTCCACCATCAGGTAGGCGCCCACCGCATCGGCGATCCGGCGGAACTCGGCGAAGTCCAGCTGGCGCGGGTAGGCCGACCAGCCGGCCACGATCATCTTGGGCTGGTGCTCCTTGGCCAGCCGCTCCACCTCGGCCATGTCGATCAGGCCGGTGTCCTCGCGGACCTGGTAGGCGGCCACGTCGTAGAGCTTGCCGGAGAAGTTGATCCGCATGCCGTGGGTGAGGTGCCCGCCGTGCGCCAGCTCCAGGCCGAGGATCTTGTCCCCTGGCGTGAGCAGCGCGTGCATGACCGCGGCGTTGGCCTGCGCGCCGGAGTGCGGCTGCACGTTGGCGTGCTCGGCGCCGAAGAGGTCCTTGACCCGCTGGATGGCCAGGCGCTCGGAGACGTCGACGTGCTCGCAGCCGCCGTAGTAGCGCCTGCCGGGGTAGCCCTCGGCGTACTTGTTGGTCAGCACCGAGCCCTGCGCCTCGAGCACGCCCACCGGGGCGAAGTTCTCCGAGGCGATCATCTCCAGGGTGGACTGCTGGCGGCGGAGTTCGGCGCCGAGCACCTCGGCGATCTCCGGGTCGATCTGCGCGAGCGGCGTGTCCAAAGTGGACATGATCGGGTCTTCCTTTCAGCCTGCGGTCAGCTCGTCGTACTCATCCGGCGTGAGCAGCTCCCCGTCCGGGGCCGCGCGGTTGATCCTGATCAGCCACCCGGCTCCGAACGGGTCGGAGTTCAGCAACGCCGGATCCTCGGCCACCGCCTGGTTGACCTCGGTCACCGTGCCGGAGACCGGGGCCAGCAGGTCGCTGACCGATTTCGTCGACTCGATCTCACCGCACGCCTCACCGGCGCTCACCACCGCCCCCACCTCGGGAAGCTGGACGAAGACCACGTCACCCAGCGCCTCGGCGGCGTAGGCGGTGATCCCGACCGTGGCGATCGGACCGTCGGTGATCCACTCGTGGTCCTTGGTGTAGTGCAGTTCGCGCGGAACCGGCATCGCAAAAACAGCCTTTCGGGAAAGTATGTGCAGGTGGGATGGGTCAGCGCGAGCGCTTGTAGAACGGCAGCGCGACTACTTCCGCCGGTTCGGCGTTGCCGCGCACGTCCACCAGCACCTCGGTGCCCGCCGCGGTGTGCGCGTGATCGAGGTAGGCCATCGCGATCGGGTGACCCAGGGTGGGGGAGGGCGCGCCGCTGGTGATCTCGCCCACCACGGTGCCGTCGGCCAGCTTGACCGGCTGACCGGCCCGCGGGCTGCGCCGGCTCTTGCCCGCCAGTCCGACCAGGGCGCGGGTGGTGTGCTGACGGGCTTCCAGCGCGGCCCGGCCGACGAAGTCGCCGAGCTTGTCGAAGCGGACCACCCGGCCGAGTCCGGCGTCGAAGGGGGTCAGCCCGACGTGCAGCTCGTTGCCGTACAGCGCCATGCCCGCCTCCAGCCGGAGGGTGTCCCGGCAGGCCAGCCCGGCAGGCCTGAGCCCCAGCGGCTCCCCGGCCTCGGCGATCCGCCGCCACACCGCCTCGGCCAGTTCGGCGGCCACGTAGACCTCGAACCCGTCCTCGCCGGTGTAGCCGGTGCGGGCCAGGTAGATCGGGTGTCCGGCGATCACCGCGGGGCGGCCTGCGTAGTACTTCAGGCCGGTGAGGTCCTCGCCGGTGACCGCGGTGATGATCTCGGCGGCGACCGGCCCCTGCACCGCGATCAGCGCGGTCTCGGCGGACCGGTCGAGCACCTCGGCGCTCAGCCCGTGTGCCCGCTCACCCAGCAGCGCCCGCACCACCGCGGCGTTGGAGGCGTTGGCCACCACCAGGAACTTGCGCTCGGCCTGCCGGTAGACCACCAGGTCGTCCAGCACGCCGCCGTTGGTGTGGCAGAGCATGGTGTACCGGGCCCGGCCCACGGCCAGTGCGCCGATCGCGCCGACCAGCGCGTAGTCCAGCACCCGGCCCGCCTCCGGACCGGAGATCTCGATCTCGCCCATGTGGCTGAGGTCGAAGAGCCCGGCTGCCTCGCGCACCACCTTGTGCTCGGCCAGCTCACTGCCGTAGCGCAGCGGCATCGACCACCCGGCGAAGTCGGTGAACTGGGCGCCCAGCGCGACGTGCTGGGCGTGCAGGGGACTGCGGCGGGACACGCCGACTGCGGTCACGGGAGGCTCCTGGGGTCGAGGTGTCCACCGGCATGCGGACACCGCTGCTGAGCCTCCCCGCTCTGTCATGGGACCTGAGAGCTTCGCCGCGCGGACGCGGGTTGCACCGTGGGTGAGGTGGGCGAACCCACCTGCTTTCCAGAGTCGCCTCGCTCGAACGGTGACGTTGCCTGAGAGTTTCCGGGGAGTGGTTGCTCCTTCGGCGTCCCGCGCGTGCTTCGTGCCGGGATCTCTCCCGCCCGAGCTCAAACGGCCGATATGCGGTTGTGCCGCGAACCTTCCGGGACGGCCGAGGGGTCTGTCAACCCCTGGGCAGTTCGACCTTGACCCGCAACCCGCCGTCCGGCCGGGGCTCGGCCTTGACCGTGCCGCCGTGCGCGCGGGTGATCGAGTCCACGATGGACAGGCCCAGTCCGGCGCCTTCGCCCTTGTCGGTGCGGCCCTCGCCCCGCCGGAACGGCTCGAACAGTTGCGGGATCTGCCCGGCTGGCACCTTCGGCCCGGTGTTGGACACGGTGAGGCCGCCGAAGACGTCGGTGCGCACCCACACCGTGCCGCCGCTGGGCAGGTTGTGCCGGATCGCGTTGGAGACCAGGTTGGTGACCAGCTGGGTGAGCAGCACCCGGTCGCCGGAGACGGTCGCCTCGGTGAGCCGCACCTGGAGTTCGATCTCCCGCCGCCCGGCCTCGGCCCGGTACTGCCCGACCGCCTCGGCGACCACCGTGTGCATGTCGACCTTGGCGCGTTTCGCCAGGCCACGGTCGCTGCGGGCGAGCACCAGCAGCCCGTCGATGAGCCGTTCGATCCGCCGGTTCGCGGTGAGCAGCTGCTCGCGGATCTCGGCCGCCTTCTCCGGGGTGGGATTTCCGGCCAGCCCGATCTGCACCGCGGCCCGCTGCACCGCCAGGGGGGTGCGCAGCTCGTGCGAGGCGTTGGCCACGAACCGGCGCTGGCTGTCGAAGGAGGATTCGAGCCGGTCCAGCATCCGGTCGAAGGTCTCGGCCAGTTCGGTCAGCTCATCCGGCGGCCCCTTGATCGCCAGCCGCTCGTGCAGGTTGGAGGAGGAGAGCCGTTGCGCGGTGGCGGTGATGGTGTGCAGCGGTCGCAGCACCCGGCCGGAGAGCCACCAGCCCGCGGCCACCGACACCGCGGCCACCCCGATCAGGGACAGGATGGAGACCAGCAGCAGGGTTTCCATGGTGGTGACCTCCACCGCCCTGGTCACCTCGGCGGCGGGGAGGAAGGCCAGCGTGCCGTCCGGCCGGAGCTGGCGCATCGCGACCGAGGACGGCACCCCCTCCAGCGGGATGGTGCGGGCGACCGCGGTGCCCAGCCGGACGGCCAGCTGGTCGCGCACCAGCAGGTAGATCACGGTGAGCAGCACCGCGCCGCTGCCCAGGAACAGCGAACCGTAGAGCGCGGTCAGCTTGACCCGGACGGTCAGCCGGGTCGGCCTGCGGTCAGATCCGGTAGCCGGCACCGGGCACCGTCTCGATCACCGGCGGTTCGCCGAGTTTGGCGCGCAGCTTGGACATGGCCACCCGCACCGCGTTGGTGAACGGGTCGGCGTGCTCGTCCCAGGCCAGTTCCAGCAGCCGTTCCGAGCTGACCACCGCGCCCTGGGCCCGCAGCAGCACGGCGAGCACGGCGAATTCCTTGGGGGACAACTCGATCCGCCGCCCGTCCCGGCTCACCAGGCGGTTGGCCACATCCAGCCGGACGCCGTTGCGGACCAGCACCGGCGGCAGCGCGGGCTGACTGCGCCTGCCCAGCGCCTGCACCCTGGCCAGCAACTCGGGGTACTCGAAGGGCTTGGTCAGGTAGTCGTCCGCGCCCAGTTGCAGACCGTCCACTTTGTCCTCAAGCGACCCGGCGGCGGTGAGCATCAGCACCTTGGTGCGACTGCCCTGGGTGGCCAGTTCGGCGCACACGTCGTCGCCGTGCCTGCCGGGCAGGTCGCGGTCGAGCACCAGCACGTCGTAGTCGTGCACGGCCAGCCGCTCCTGCGCGTCCAGCCCGTCGTGCACCACGTCCACCGCCATCGCCTCCGCGCGCAGCCCGGAGGCCACCAGCTCGGCGAGCACGACCTCGTCCTCGGCCACCAGTACCCGCATGCCACCGAGTATGCGCTGGCCCGGGGTTTCCGGAATGTTTCCGCGCGCGGAGAGCCTCCGGAAACACCCGTCCGCGTAGACCTGGCACCGAACGCCGGGCCACTGGGTCCGACGAGGTGAGGAGGACTGCATGAGGACGCTGACCCGGCTTGGGGTAGGGGTCGCCGCACTGGTGACCGCGTTCAGCCTGGCTGCCTGCGGCGGCGAGGACAAGGGTGACGGACCGGCCAGCCTCAACGGCGGCAACGGCAAGGGCAACGAGCAGAAGGCAGGCGACGAGGCGCCCAAGGACCCGAAGGAGGCCATGCTCAAGTTCGCCAAGTGCATGCGGGACAACGGGATCGACATGCCCGACCCGGACCCGAACTCCGGCGGGATCGCGGCCCAGCGCATGGACGAGACCAACATGGAGAAGTTCGAGAAGGCCAACAAGGCCTGCGAGAAGTTCGCGCCGAAGAGCAACTACAACCCGAACGACCCGGCGGAGAAGGACAAGCGCGCCAAGCAGAACAAGTGCCTGCGCGAGAACGGCCTCGACATCAAGGAGAGCGGCGAAGGCCAGGGCGGCATGATCACCCTGGACGGCGACAAGGAGAAGATCGAGAAAGCGATGAAGGCCTGCGGCATGGGCATGGCGGGATCGGCGCCGGCGAAATGAGCGAACAGGAACTTCCCCGCCAGCGCCGGCGCAGATGGCCGTTCGTGGTGCTGACCGCGGCCACCGTCACCGCGGTCGGCGTGACCGGGGTGCTGGTGCTGGGGCACGGCGGTGACGCCCAGGCGGACAAGGGAAATCAGCAGACCGCGAGCAAGACCGCGAAGGTGCTGCGGAACACCCTGGTGGAGCAGGAAACCCTCGGCGGCAAGCTCGGCTACGGCGGCAAGTTCGAGATCACCGCCAACGGTGGTGGCGGCGGGATCATCACCTGGCTGCCCAAGATCGGTGATCAGCTGGGCCGCGGCGAGGCCGTGTACAAGGTCAACGACAAGCCGGTGCCGTTGCTGTTCGGGGACAAGCCGTTCTGGCGCAAGCTGGAGTCCGGGATGGACAAGGGTTCCGACGTCCGGCTGCTGGAGCAGAACCTGCGGGCGCTGGGCTACACCGGGTTCACCGTGGACGACAAGTTCGACGCCAAGACCGCCGCCGCGGTGAAGAAGTGGCAGAAGAAGCTCGGCCTGGAACAGACCGGCGCGGTCGACCCCGGCGCCGTGGTGGTCCAGCCCGGTGAGTTCCGGGTGTCCACAGTGGAGGCGATCGTGGGCGCGCCCGCGCAGGGCAAGCTGTTCTCCGGCACCGGCACCACCCGCACGGTCACCGTCGAGGTGCCGGTGAACAAGCAGACCCTGGCCCAGGAGGGCGCCGAGGTCGAGGTCAGCCTGCCCGGTGGCAAGTCCACCACGGGCAAGATCACCTCGGTCGGCACGGTGGCGGACAAGCCTGCCGACGAGCAGGGCGGCGGTGGTGGCGGTGGCGGCAGCGGCAAGGCGGTCATCAAGGTCGAGATCTCGCTGAACGATCCGGCCGCCGCAGGCAATCTGGACGCGGCCCCGGTCGATGTCGGCTTCACCAGCCGCCGCAAGGAGAACGTGCTCACCGTGCCGGTCGGCGCGCTGATCGCGCTGGTCGAGGGCGGTTACGCGGTCGAGGTCAGCCAGGGCGACGGCAGCGGCAAGCTGGTCCAGGTCGAGCTGGGCATGTTCGCCAAGGGCCAGGTCGAGGTGACCGGGTCCGGCCTGACCGACGGCGCCACGGTGAAAGTGGCAGGCATATGACACCCGTGATCGAACTGACCGATGTGTCCAAGGTGTACCCGGGCGACGTGCACGCCCTACGTGGCGCGAGCTTGCGGATCGAATCGGGCGAGTTGCTGGCCGTTGTCGGTCCGTCCGGTTCCGGCAAGTCGACCATGTTGCAGCTGATGGGCACCCTTGACCACCCCAGTTCGGGCACGGTGCGGCTGCTGGGCCACGAGGTCGAGGCGATGACCGACCGGCAGCTCTCCGCGGTGCGGGCGCACTGGATCGGGTTCGTCTTCCAGCAGTTCTTCCTCACCCCGTACCTGTCCGCGGCGGAGAACGTGGCCACCGGACTGCTCTACAACGGGGTGCCCAAGGCGGAACGGCTGCGCCGGGCCAGGCACACGCTGGGCCGGGTCGGACTCGGGCACCGGGTGGGTCACCGCCCGGCCGAACTCTCCGGCGGCGAGCGGCAACGGGTGGCCATCGCCAGGGCGCTGGTCGGCGCGCCGGCCATCGTGCTGGCCGATGAGCCGACCGGTGCGCTGGACTCGGCCTCCGGGCGCGGGGTGCTGGAGCTGTTGCACGAGCTGCACGAGGACGGCACCACCATCGCGGTGATCACGCACGACATGGACATCGCGCGTTCGCTGCCGCGGCGGGTGGAGCTGCTCGACGGCATGGTGCGGCACGACAGCGGGCTGGTGCCGGCATGAGGCGCCTGCGGTCCACTGTGGAGGGTCTGCCGCCGCTGCCGCGCTCTGCCCGGATCAGCGTGTTCGACCTGGTGCGGGCCGGGCTCACCGGGGTGTTCGGCCGCCCGGCGCGGGCGATCCTGTCCGCGCTGGGCATCGCGATCGGGGTGGCGGCCATGGTGTCGGTGCTCGGCATCTCCGCCTCCAGCCAGGCCGAGTTGCAGGCCAAGCTGGAATCCCTTGGCACCAACCTGTTGCGGGTCGGGGCGGGGCAGACCATGTTCGGGGACCCGGCGAAGCTGCCGGAGGACGCCTCGGCCATGGTGCGCCGGATCAAGTCGGTGCTCAAGGCCGCCTCGATGGCCAACCTCAGCAACAAGTCGGCGCTGCGCAGCGATAAGGCCGATCCGCGAGAGACCGGTGGCGTCACCGTGGACGCGGTCGAGCTGCAGTTGCTGGACGCGCTCGGCGGCAAGGTCAAGTCCGGGGCCTGGCTCAACGCGGCCACCGCCAAGTACCCGAGTGTGGTGCTGGGCAGCCTGGCCGCGGAGCGCCTGGCCGTCTCCCGTCCCGGTGAGCAGGTGTTCATCGGCGGTAAGTGGTTCACCGTGGTCGGCATCCTGGAATCCATGCCGCTGGCCCCGGAACTGGACCGCTCGGCCATGGTCGGCTGGGACGCCGCCAAGACCCACCTCGGCTTCGACGGGCACCCGACCACGGTGTACGAGCGCTCCCAGGAGTCCACTGTGGACAAGGTGCGCGAGGTGCTGCCCGCCACGGTGAACCCGAAGAACCCGGAAGAGGTCGCGGTGACCCGGCCCTCGGACGCGCTGGCCGCGCAGATCCAGGCCAAGGCCACCTTCACCACGCTCTTCCTCGGGCTGGGCGCGGTGGCGCTGCTCGTGGGCGGCGTCGGGGTGGCGAACACGATGGTGATCTCCGTGCTGGAACGGCGATCCGAGATCGGTCTGCGGCGCTCGCTCGGGGCGGGTCGCGGACAGGTGCGGGCGCAGTTCCTCACCGAGGCGGTGCTGTTGTCCGGGCTCGGCGGGGTGTTCGGGGTCCTGCTGGGATTGGGCGTCAGCATCGTGTATGCGATGAGCAACGACTGGCCGGTGGCGCTTCCGGTGGAGGCGATTGCCGGCGGCGTCGGGGCCTCGATGCTCATCGGCACCCTGGCGGGGTGGTTCCCCGCCGGACGTGCGGCCAAGCTGTCGCCGACGGTAGCCCTCGCGGCGGCCTGAGCCGCACACCACGAGGATCGGGCGCCTCTCCCACGGGGACTTGTGGGGAGAGGCGCCCGATTCCGCTTGCTATTCCGTAGTCGTATTACGATTATGCGGCGTAACCCTTTCCGCCGATCCAGGTGCCCAGGTTGTGCGTGCTGATCCAGTAGGTACGCGGCACGTTGGACCAGCCACCGCCGCCCGCGCCTTCACCGGCCGGGTCGCCGATGAGCACCGTGTTGCCGTAGTCGCCGTAACCGAGGATCGCGACGTAGTGGTAGATGGTGCCGCCCGGGTAGCCCGGCGGGCGCCAGCCGCTGACCACGTTGGCCACCATCGGGTAGCCGCTGTCCAGGTTGAGCAGCACGTCCCGCTTGAGCAGGTCCCGCTGGGCCTGGGTGGGCGGGTCGTACATGTTCTTGGCCACGAACCAGTTGGTGTTCGCGAACCGGTTGAGCGCGTTGCGGACCAGACCGATGTGGTCGGTGCCGCCGGTGTGCGTGCCCATGTAGTTGGCCAGCGTCTGCTGGCTGGGCGGACTGACCCGGGTGCTCAGCGCGATCCAGGTGGAACCGGGACCACACCAGTATCCGGTCTGCTGTCGTTGCCAGGTGTGGTTGAGAACCCGGCTTTGCGCCTGCACACCCAGGTCGTGTGCGGCGATGGCGGCGGCCTTCTCCGGCGCCGGGGCCTCGGTGGCGCTTGCCAGACCGGCGCTGCCCATCAGCAGGGCGACGGCGCTGACCAGCACCATCGTGATGAGTCGTCGAGTCATGCTCGCTCCCGTCCTTGCCAGTTGCGGTAGTGGAAGTTTCACTGGAGCACGGGTGTTTTGGCTTTCTTATTCACCTATATCTGAAAAGCGCAGGTCCAGTTAGCTTTCGCGGTGTTCGGGGAAGTGAGACCGCCCATGCTGCGAATACATTTCACACCGGAGGACCTGGGACGGACCAGGGTGGCCAATGCGCCCGATCCGCTCTGGGAGTCGATGCTCAGCCTGCACCGGTTGCGCGCCAGGGACGGCGCCCTGGTGTTCGGCCAGTGGCGCGCGCGGGTCCGCGGCGGGCTGGCCACCGCGCAGTGCCGCCCGGAACTGCGCATGCTGCTGCCGCTGGTGCCCCAGCGCGGTTATTTCCCGGACTTCCTCACCCCGGCCGATGCCAGGTCGGGCTGGCAGGCCGGGATCGACGCGCTGCTGCACACCCCGGCCAGCCGGTTGCGCTCGGAACTGGAGTTGCTGGCCGGCCGGCAGCACCTGCCGTCCTGGGCCGCCGGACTGGCCGATGGCGACCCTGATCTGCTGCGCAGGCTGGCCACCGCGCTGACCGCGTACTACGAGCTGGCGGTGGCCCCGTTCAGCGTCGCGCTGCAGGCCCAGCTGGACGCCGACCGTGCGGTGCGGGCCCGCTCGCTGCTCGACGGCGGCGCGGAGGGCCTGCTGGCCGGGCTGCGGCCGATGATGCGCTGGCAGAACCCGGTGCTGGAGGTGGACTACCCGACCGAGCAGGAACTGCACCTGGACGGTCGAGGGCTGCTGCTGGTGCCCTCGTTCTTCTGCTGGCGGCACCCGATCAGCCTGCTGGACCCGACCCAGCCGCCGGTGCTGGTCTACCCGGTGGAGAAGGACCCGGCCTGGTTCGGCGGCCCGGCCGAGTCGACCGAGCAGGCGGTGGCCGCGTTGCTGGGCAGCACCAGGGCGGCGGTGCTGGCCACCGTCGGCATCGGCTGCACCACGGGGGAGCTGGCCCGCAGGCTCCGGATCTCCCCGGCTTCGGCGAGCCAGCACACCACCGTGTTGCGCAACGCGGGCCTGATCACCAGCCGCCGCACCGGCCCGGTGGTGCTGCACAGCCAGACCCCGCTGGGCGCCCGGCTGCTCCGGCCCTGAATCAGCCAGGGAACGCGGCTACCAGGTCCGGTCCACGAAGTTGCTGTCCACGTAGATCTCCCAGCCGTAGTGCGATTCCAGGTGGCCGCCGGTGTACTGCTTGATCCGCCGCCGCTGCCACATGTCCCCGCGCACATACCGGCTCTCCACGTTGGCCGCGCCGTCCCAGTGCGCCATCCAGATGTGGTCCGGCAACGGGAATCCCGGCGCGTTGGCCACGGCCTGGATACCGGTGGCGGCACTGCTGTAGACACCGGTGCGGTACCCGCGCTGGTGCACCCGGATGATCCAGGAGCGCAGGTAGTTCAGCACCGCGTCCCGGCATTCCCCGTTGCCGGGGTCGAAACTCTCCATGTCGTTGTAGATCGTGCTGCCACCGCCGATGCCCAGCCGCCCGGCCTGGTGCGCCGCGTCATCGCCGTCGGCCCAGCCCTGGTGACCCGCGTTCGCCGGGTCGATCTTGTTGCGGAACCCGGTGCACGGCGCCTGCAACCCCACATAGACCGGCAACAGCCGCCAGCCACGATTGCTCTGCCGGTGCACCCAGTCCCAGCTCAGGAATCGCTGACCGCACGCCTTGCTGATGCCGCCGATGTAGATGCCGACCGCGCGGTAGGGCGAGTACTTCAGCCAGGTGTCCATGCCCTCGTTGGCCGGCGCGGTGCAGGTGTCGAACCCGTGCCCGGTGAAATCGCCCGGCGTGTTCACCCAGGTCGCACTGCGCGGCCTGGCCTCGGTCACCGGCCGGGCCACCATCGGCACCGCCCGCCCGGTGAGCCGGGCCGAGTCCAGCACCGCCCGGAGCCCGGCCACCGAATCGCCATAGGAGGCCGTGACCAGCACTCCCGCCGCGGGCACCTGCACACTGATCTCGTGTCCGGCGGACTCCGGCAGCACCGCCACCCGGGCCGTGCCCGGTCCCGCGGTCACCGTGTCCGGCCGGATCGGCGCCTCCGTCAGGGGTTCGATCAGCAGTGCCTCGGTCCGTCCCACCACAGTGGACGGACAGATCGGCTGATCCCCCTGCTTCCCCAGGTAAACCACGTTCTGGTCGAACCGGACGCACCGCCGCGGCGCGGTGTCCAGGTCGACCACCTCCCAGGATCCGGGGACCGCCACCTGGTAGCCCCGGTAGTCCACCAGCCGTAACGGCTCCGCCAGTGCGTCCGGAGTGGACAGTCCAGCGGTGAGTCCTAAAAGGACGACCAATCCGCGAATAGGGTGTGCTGACAGGGACCTGAGCGGCATGATGCCTCCCGGATGCGCGCTGCGCTCGACCAGCAGCGTGACACCGCACCCCGGAGTGCGCCGGACCGCGCCGCGTTATCCACCCCGAAGGGTGAGTCCCGCGGCGCGGCCGGGATCAGCGATACTCGATCTTGAACACCCAGGCGTGCGCCCCCGAGGCCCGAGCCGCCGCGGGCACGTCAATCACCAGCTTCCCGTCCCGGATCACCCAGTTCAGTTCCGGTCCCTGGTAACCCAGCAGTCGCACCCGGTCCCCGGCCTTGACCGGCACCGGCGCGTCTACCACGACCTGCGCGCCCGGCCGCTCCAGCGAGCTGATGTAGAACGATTCCCCCGGCTTCTCGGTGAACCGGAGCTTGCCCTGCTGGGCCATCCGCGCCCAGTAGGTCGTGCCGTAGACCGACTCCCCGTTCACCTTCAGCCAGTTCCCGGTCTCCCGCAACCGGGTCTGCATGATCTCCGGGATGGACCCGTCCGCGCGCGGCCCGATGTCCAGCAGGAAGTTCCCGTTCTTGCTGGTGGTGTCGACCAGGGTGTGCACCACCTCGTCCGCGGTCATGTACATGCTGTCCGGGGTGGCCTTGTTGTAGCCGTAGGAGCGCGGATCGAGCCCGCGGCTGGCCTCCCACTTCTTCACCACGGTGTTCGGGTAGGTCGCGTACTCCGGCGTGGTGAAGTCGTGTGTGGGCACGCCACACCGGTCGTCCACGGTGACGTCCTTGGGGCGCGGCCGGTTCTTGGCCCGGTTGAAGTAGTCCGCGAGCACGTTCCGGCTGTCATTGGCCCCACCGATATCGCACCAGATCACATCCGGGTCATACTGCCGCACGATCTCACTCAGCTGCGGCCCCTGGTAGTCCTTGACGAAGTCCCGTCCACCCGCGTACCCCGTGTACGGCTCAGCTGCGCCGGTATAAGGATTCCGCGGCCCATGCCCCATCCAGGGCCCGTCCGGGTTGTGCCACTCCGGCATGGAGAAGTAGAGGCCGTTGCGCATCTCCGGCGTGTGCCGCCGCGAGGCGTCGAACAACTCCCGCACTAGATCCCGTTTGGGCCCAAGGTCAACCGAGTCCCGCCCCGACACCTTGGAGTCGTACAACGCGAAACCCTCGTGGTGCTTGGCGGTCAGCACGTAGTACTTGGCCCCCGCCTGCTGGAACAGTTCGGCCCACGCCTTCGGGTCGTACTTGGCCGCGGTGAACTGCGGGATGAAGTCGTCGTACTTGAAATCCTTGCCATAGGTGCGTTCGTGGTACCCGTGCACCGCGTTGTTCTTGTCCTCCATCCACCGCCAGTACCACTCCGCGTACTGCTCACCCGGCGGTGACCAGGCGGGCACCGAGTACAACCCCCAGTGCACAAAAATCCCGAACTTGGCGTCATCAAACCAATACGGCGACTCATGCCGCCCCAGCGAGGCATCCTCAGCCCGATAATCCGCCGTCCCCAACGTGAACCGAACCCCCTGCGCGGCCCGAACCCCGTTCCCCTCCACCACAACGTCCCCATCCACCACGGTGTTCACCGGCGCCCCGGGAACCCGCGCGATCCCAATCCGAACCCGGGCCTCCTCACCCGGCCCAAGCCGCCGAATCACCGCGGGCGCCACCGTCCGGGCCCCGAACACGTTGGCCCGCACCACAACCCGATCCCGCTCAGTGATCCAGTCCGACCCCAGGTTGGTCACCGTGGCCTCCACCGCCTGGACATCCTGCCCATCCCGCAACAACTTCGTCGTGGACCGGGCCCCCCGAACCGCCAATGCCCGCCCTGTTCCCGCAGGCTGCACCGTCATCGCGAACACATGCAAACTAGCCTTGTTCATCTGAGCCGGATTGGTGGTAGGCAAGGTAATCCCCACCACCTCCCGCCCAGCGTCAAACCACACCTGCGCCGTACTCAACGAAACCGGGTGCTGATCAACCACCCCACCCGGCCCATACCGAAACGGCGCGACCAGCGGCCCCGAACTCCCATACCAGTCCGCCCCACCCACATGAGCCGAACTACTGGACCCATCCGCGTAGTGCACAGTCGCGGTCCCCGAAGCCATCCCATAGCTCCCGGCCAGCAAAAAATGCCCAGCGTGATACCGCCCCCGAGGCACGCTCACCCGCTGCCCCATGGCCACCACATTGTTCCGAACCCCAGCCGCCGCAGAAGGAATCTCAAACGGCACCCCATCCACCAGAACCCGCCCGGTGGGCAACGCATCCCCGGGAAAGCTGTACCCCGACCCGTCAAAATCCCCATCCCGGGCAGCCGCGGTGGCCATCCCATCATTATCGAAATACCCACCCAGCCCCACACTCACCGCCGCAGGCGGCTCCCCCACCGCCGCCGCACTCCCCGGCGCCCCCAACCCCGCCGCCCCCAGGACGACCACCAGCCCCAACCCAATCCGAACCCGCCAAGGCCGTGCCCACATAAAGCCCTCCAGCCAGCACAACCCACCGCACATCCGATGTCTGGACCCCGTGGCGGACGGCAAAAACACCCCCACCGCGACATTGCGGCGAGTCATGCATGAGTCATCGGATGACTCGATGCTGCTGGCAAGCCCACATCGCCGTCAAGAGCCGATAGGGGGCTGATGAACGGCCAACACGCCGAGCACGGGTCCCACCCCCTCCACGAGTGTTGGCCGTTGTCGTACACCGAGTTGGCCGTTATGGACGCCGAGTTGGCCGTTGTCGTACGGCACGTTGGCCGTTGTTGTACGCCGTAGGCACTGCGGTCGGGCGAAGCCCGGGACAGGCGG
>NZ_JBQJIM010000040.1:0-70118 GCF_052078295.1 Crossiella sp. CA198 | reverse complement strand
ACCAAGAAGCACCTTATCCGCTGCCTCAAGCGCTATCTGGCCCGAGAGATCTATCCCCGGTTGATGGCCGACCTGGCCGACATGCAGGCCCTGCAGACGACTTGACAACCATAGGAGCATCACGATGTGAGTGGGTGCTAGACCCGAAGGCGGCCCAGGATCTCGGCTGCCTCCTCGGTCACCAGTGGTGGTTTGCCCTGCTTCCAGGTCACGTGCAGCTCGACCCGGCGGAACCGCCAGCCGTCCGCGGTGCGCACCGCCTCGGCCTGGTACCAGCCGCCGGTCACGAATCGCTCGCCGGGCGGATCCGCGCGGACCTGCTGGGTGGTGTCCAGGTGCAGGTGCGTGTGCACCGCGTCCCAGCGCACCGTGGCGGTGTCGCCGTCCACCTCGACCAGGTGGTTGCCCGCCAGGTGCTGGGTGGGGCCGAACAGGTTCATCGTCACGGTCTGCACCTCGGCCATGTCGGCCAGGCCGCGGAACGAACCGACCGGGTAGTGCACCTCGATGTCCGGGGCGAAGGTCCGCGCGGCCCAGCGGGCGTCGAAGCCGCGCTCGTCCAGGGACCGGAAGAACCGGCTGACCAGGTCGGTGATCTCGGCCCGGTCGGTCAGCGCGCGGATTTCCCGGCGCAGCAAGGCGATCTCGGTCATGGCTGCCTCCTCGGCAACATCAGCGCGGGCAGCAGCGCGCACGCCACCAGGCCCGCGACCAGCAGGTAGGTCTGTTGAATGGCCGTGCCCGGCGCGCTCGCGGCCAGATTGGCGGTCAGCACCACCGAGAGCACCGCGGTGCCCGAGGCCGAGGCCAGCGCACTGACCAGGCCCAGCACCGCGCTACCGGCCGCGGTCCGGTCCGGCGGCAGGGTGCGGGTGGCCGCGGTCATCGTCGGCATCATGGTGCCGCCACCGCCGACCCCGATCAGCGTCACCGCGATCAGCAGTCCCCAGTACGGCCCGTCCATGGCAAGTTGCGCGGCGAAGGCCAGCATTCCGGTCACCCCAACGGCGATGCCGGTCAGCACGATCCGGCCCGGCGGGAACCGGTCCACCAGCCGCCCGGCCACCTGCATGATCAGTCCGGAGCCGAGGGCGGCGGGGATGATCAGCAGTCCGGCCGCGGTGGCGCTCTCGCCGCGGGCGAGCTGGAAGTACAGCGGCATCAGGAACATCGAGCCGAAGTAGCCGCTGGCGTAGAGTGCGAGCGTGCCCACCCCGGCCGCGAACACCCGGTCCCGGAACAGTCCGAGGTCGATCAGCGGGTCGCGGATCACCTTGGCGCGCATCAGGAATCCGCCCACCAGCGCCAGTCCGGCCACGATCGCGAGCAGCGTCCACGCGGTGAAGTCGCCGTGCTCGCCGCCGACGGTCACCCCGTACAGCACCAGGGCCAGGCCGGGGGAGAGCATCAGCAGGCCGGGCAGGTCCAGCCGGCGCGGGGTGAGCGCGTCATCCGGTGGGAACAGCCGCAGTGCCAGCAGGACCACGGCCGCGCCGATGGGCAGGTTGAGGAAGAACATCCAGCGCCAGGACACCTCGTCCACCAGCCAGCCACCCAGCACCGGACCGGACAACGGTCCAATGAGGACACCCAGCCCCATGGTGCTCATCGCCTTGCCCAGCTCGCCGGGCGCGGCCGCGCGGGCCAGGATGGTCATGCTGACCGGCATGATCATCCCGCCGCCCAGCCCTTGCAGCACCCGGAAACCGATCAGTGAGCCGATGTCCCAGGCCGCCCCGGCCAGCACCGAACCGAGCAGGAACACCCCGACCGCGGCCAGGTAGACCCGGCGCGCGCCGAAGCGGCCGACCGCCCAGGCGGTGACCGGGATGACCGCGGCCAGCGCCAGGGTGTACCCGGTGACCACCCAGCCGACCGTGGCCAGCGGGGCGCCGAACTCGGTGGCGAGGTGCTTGAGCGCCACGTTCACGATGGTCATGTCCAGCCCGGTGAGCACCCCGCCGAGCACCAGCACGAGCGCGATGACCTGCGCCCGCGACCGCGGAATCGTTTGTGTCGTCATGGTTCTCACGCGCTGTACGGGAGTTCGGCGCGGGCGGTGCGCAGCGCGCGACCCCACCAGGCGAGCTGGTCCAGCATGAGCTTCGCCGCGCTGGCACAGCCCTCCTGGTCGCGGTGGTTGGCCTCGGCGTCGAAGTCGGTCCACGGGCTGTGGAAGCTCACCCCGTCCCGGATGGTCACCGCGTGCAGCTCGGCGAAGACCGGGCGCAGGTGCTCGACCGCGCGCAGCCCGCCGCCGAGTCCGCCGTAGGAGACGAAGCCGACCGGTTTGGCCCGCCACTGGGTGTAGTGCCAGTCGATCAGGTTCTTCAGCGCGGCCGGGTAGCTGTGGTTGTACTCCGGCGTCAGCACCACGTACGCGTCAGCGCGTTCCAATAACCCGGTGACCGGCGCGAGTATGGCACTGTCCTCAGTGGACAGATCGCCGCCGAGGATCACCGGCAGTGGCGTCTCGGCCAGGTCGAGGATCTCGATCTCCAGGCCGGGGTGCTGCCCGGCCTGGAGATCGAACCAGCGCGCCACGGTCGAGCCGAACCGGCCCTGCCGGGTGCTGGCGACGATCACGGCCACGCGCAACGGAGTGTTCGACATGATGACTCCCCCAAGGATGTCCGGTCAGGTATCGTCGCCAAAGTTACAACGATCGTGGCAACAAGTACAACGCTCATTGTAAGAAACTTCTGGAGGAGTGGTGTGAGCAGCGGAAACAGCGGTCGCAAGGGGCTGGCCGAGAAGCGGCAGGCGATCATCGACGGCGCTCGGACGGTGTTCGCGCGGGACGGCTACACCCGGGCGAGCATCGACACCATCGCCAAGGAGGCCGAGGTCTCCAGCCGCACCATCTACAACCACTTCGCGGACAAGAAGGACCTGTTCCGCACGATCATCCTGGAGAGCGCGGCCCAGGTCCGTGAGGTCCTGTTCGCCGATATGGCCCGGCACCTGGACAAGATCCTGGACCTGGAGGCCGATCTGCTCGCCTTCGCGCTGGATTTCACCGCCCCGATGCGCGCCTTCAACGGCCATTTCGCCCTGGTCCGGCACATCCAGGCGGAGATCGGCCACTTCCCGCCGGACCTGCTGGAAGCCTGGCGGGACACCGGCCCGCGCCCGGTCGCCGCCGAACTCGCCCGCCGCCTGGCCGGGCTGGGCGAGCGCGGTCTGCTGGCCATCGAGGACCCGCAGCGCGCCGCGGTGCACTTCACCCAGCTCGCCGCGGGCGAGGTCCAGGCCAGCACGATCTACGGCGCGCTGCCGATCAGTGAGCAGGAACTGGTGGCCAGTGTGAGCGCGGGCGTCCAGGTCTTCCTGCGTGCCTACCGACCGGTCGGTGGGCAGTGAATCTGACCGACCTGGAACAGGACGACTGGGGTCCGCCGCCGCCGGACACCACCCGGCTGATCACCCGCTGCCACGAGTTGCGCCAGGTCCCCCTGGACCAGCTCGCCCCCGCCGACCTGCGGCTGCTGATCGGCCAGCGCCTCAGCCTGCCGCACCTGATTCCGCTCGCCCTGGCGGAGTTGCGCGCCAATCCGCTGACCGAGTCCACCTTCTACCCCGGCGACCTGCTGCACGCCGTGCTCCGCGCCGGGGTGCCGCACTGGGCCGAGCACCCGGACCAGCACGCCGAGGTCGCCGCGCTGGTGCGCGCGGGGGAGTGGCCGCCGGAGCTGGCCACCGCGATCATGGACTTCCACCGCCGCGGCATCCTGATCGACGTCGGTGGCGTGCTGGCCACCGAGAACTGGGACGACCTTGCCGCCCGTTTCACCCCCGAGCTGACCACCGCGGAGCTGCTGGCCGCGGTCTTCGGCGGCAACGACGACACCGTGCTCATCGGCCGCACCTCCGAAGACAAGTGGTGGCAGCTCATCGGCGACCGCCTCGGCCTGCGCGCCAAACCCCTGGCCGCCCTGCGCGCCGCCGCCGACGAGGTCAGCTGGAACCACCGCCTGCTCACCGCGCTGGCCGACCTGCGGAGCCCGCGCACCCGGATCGTCATCCTCAGCAACGCCTGGCCCAGCGCCCGCCGCCGTCTCAACCGCTCCGGCCACCGCGCCACCTTCGACGGCGTGGTGCTCTCCGCCGAGGCCGGCGTGGCCAAGCCCGACCCGCGCAGCTACCAGACCGCGTTGCGCACCCTCGCCCTGCCCGCGCACCAGACCCTGTTCGTCGACGACACCCCCGGCCACCTCGCGGCAGCCCGCGATCAGGGGATCGCCGGTCACCTGCACACCGGCACCACGGCCACCATCGCCGCCCTCACCCGGTTCGTCACCGCCGGATCAGGCAGGATGGCGCCGTGAAACGGAACCGCGCGGCGCACCACCTGGAAACCCTGGCGCAGACCTGCGCCGGGCTGATCGAGAACCCCAACCCGATCAGCCCGTTGCGCGTGCGCGCACTGTGGGCGGCCGGGGAGATCCTGGACCCGGCCGCCGAGCCGGAACTGATCACCGTCGCACTGGTCGTTGACCTGCCCCCGGCCGAGGTGCCCTGGCGCGGCGAACCCACCGGCGCGCAGCACTGGGCCAACCTGACCCGCCTGTCCCGCAACCCGTTCCTGCCGCTGTGGCGCTCCGCGCGGGCCCCGGTGTGGAACCACCACATCGTCCGCCCGGCGCTGATCTGGTCCGCCGAGACCGGCATCGCCGAGCACACCCTGGCCGCCCTCGCCGAGGGCGACATCGAATCGGTCCGCGCCGAAGCTCCGTCCACAGTGGACTACCAGGCCAGGGTGGCCGAGGAACTGGAGATCAGCCACGCCGCGCTGAGTGCCGCTAGCGAGACCTACGAGGCCCGCCGCTGGTCACCCGGCAAGCTGGAACCGTACGCGGACACCCTGTTCCGGGCGGGCAAGGGCTACCTGGAACTGCTCGCCGCCAGCCAGGACTGAGCCCCGACCTGTCGGTTGGGGGTCACCACGCGGTGAGCAGGTCTTCGGGAGTGAGGTGGGTGACGCCTTCGGCGGTGCAGCCACTGCGGGCGACCGCGAACAGCGGGGTGTCCTCGTCCGCGCCGGGGAGCTGGGCACGGTGGACGATCAGGCGGGCGAGGTCGCGGTGGTCAAAGGGCTTGTCCTCTCGCCACTTGATCGACCCGACGAGAGTGATCTTCTTGGCGATGGGGGATCGGTCGGCGCCGACGAGGTCGATTTCCGGGTCGTTGGTACGGGTCCAGTAGCCGCCGATGGCGTTGGTGCTCTCGGGTAGCCGCACATCGATCAGGCGCCACAGGCTTTCGCGGAGCACTGGTTCGACGGCCCTGCCGCGCCAGGACGTCCAGCTGGCCCGGATGGTCTCCAGGACCCGGTCGCCGCGACCGCGTTCGACGACCGGGATGCCGGGACCGATGAAGGAAAGCCAGAACCGCAGGTAGGGATCGTCGATCCGGTACCGGGTCTCGCGGCTGGGCCGGGTCGACAGCGGCAGTTCGGCGGCAACCAGGCGGCGGCCGGTGAGCAGGTCCAGGGAGCGAGTCACCGAACCGGGGTTGAGCCCGCCCGCGGCCCGGCCGATCAGGGTGAAGGTGCGTTCACCGTGGCCGATGGCGCCGAGGACGGTGCGGGCCTGCGTCTCGGTCGGGAACTCGGCTGTCAGGGTGCGCTCCCCGCTCACCAGCAGGGCCGAGGTCGGCCTGCGCAGCGCGAGGTCCAGGTAATCCCAGAGGCCCGCGCCTCGCGGCCATTCCTCCAGGATCAGCGGGAGCCCGCCACTGACCAGGTAGGCGTCGAAGGCGTCAGCGGCGGGCAGCTCCAGCATGAGCGCGACGTCCGCCGGGGTCAGCGGCGGCACGACCAGCTCGGTGCCACGCTGGTAGAAGGGTCGCCCGTAGGTGTTGAGCTGCTCCATCATGGCGATGTCGGAGCCGATCAGCACCAGCAGGACCGGCAACTTGGACAGCGTCCGGTCGAATGCCTTCTGCAGCGCGCCTTCGAAGGTCGGGTCCTCGCGCGCGAGGTAGGGCATCTCGTCCAGGACGACGATGCTGGGCGCGTCGGTGGGAAGCGCGGTGGCGAGCAGGCTCAGGGCGGCGTCCCAGCTTCGCGGGGCTGCGAAGTCGGCGAAGCGGCCAGCCTCCGGGAGGCTGGAACGGGCTACCTCCGCGGTGAAGCCCGCCAGATCCTCTTCCCGGGAACCCCCGACCGCGGTGAAGAAGACGTGCGCGAGCCCGGAACGCTCCACGAACTCCTCGACCAGCCGGGACTTGCCCACCCGCCGGCGCCCCCGGATCAATACCGCGCGCCCCGGTCGTCCACTGCGCCCACCAGTCCTGACCGGCTCCAGTAGATCCGTCAGGAGGCCGAGTTCGCGCCGTCGCCCAATGAACCCGTTCACGGCACCCACCTCCATAGGGTTGTGTAAGAGACTTGCATGCAGGATACTTTCACCAATGCAAGCATAGCAAGTGCAGCCGGAAGATCGCCGCACGAGCCGGGACTAAGCTGGCCCGGTGCCCGACTTCGACCGCGCTGACGCCGTTGCCGACGCCCAGGGCGAGCAGGTGATCATCTGGCATGTGCAGACCGGCCTGGATGACGGGATGCCCCGGCTGACCGGCGCCTGGGTGGTCGACCGGGCCGAACCGGACAAGATCGCCGCGCTGCTGGAACGCCGCCGCTGCCTGATCACCCTGGCGGCGGCGAAGGCGTTGGCGGAGCTGGACATCAGCCCGGGTCAGCGGATCGACCCGGCCGCCACCATCGCCGGTATCGCGGCCGAACGCGACGCGCTGCAGGCGGTCTACGACGCACTGCCCGCCCCGCACACCTTCGTCGCGCCGATCTGGCCCGAGCTGCCCGAGGCGCTGGATCCGGCCGACCCGCCCACCAGCACCGCGGTGCCGCCGACCCAGATCGCGCACGCGGTGGCCCGCTGGCTGGCCGGGGTCGCCGACACCTGGGAGAAGATCGAGCGTGAGCGGATCACCCGGAAGTACCTGAGCGAATCGGACGGCCGGGACCGCCGCCTCACCCCGTTCGCGGTGCGGTAGCTACAACCCCGCCTGGACCCGCCGCGCCGCCACCCCGTCCAGCAGCACCGCCAGCCCGACCTCGAAGCTCTTGCGCGCCTCCCACTCCAGGTACGGCTGATCACCCTGGTCATCCGGCGGTGGCGTCTGGTCCAGCTTGCCCAGCAGCGGGAACCGCTCCCGGAAGTCCGGCGCCACCGTGCCCAGCTGC
Source organism: Crossiella sp. CA198 (assembly GCF_052078295.1). Classification (NCBI taxonomy): domain Bacteria; kingdom Bacillati; phylum Actinomycetota; class Actinomycetes; order Pseudonocardiales; family Pseudonocardiaceae; genus Crossiella; species Crossiella sp. CA198. The sequence continues at coordinate 62,914 of NZ_JBQJIM010000040.1, read as the reverse complement.
GCCGAGCGCGCGTACCACCAGTCGTCCTCCGACACCCCGGTCACCGCCAGGGACTGCCGTGATTCCGCACCCGGTTGCGCCGCCCCGCGCACGTACTGGGCCAGCGCCCCGGCCAGCCGTCGCACCGTCTCGGTGTCCAGGCCGGTGGCGAAGAGTAGCCGCAGCATCGTCTCCATCACGGTGAACTCGCCCGGCCCGAGCACCGGCCGCGCCTGGGACACCTGCAACACCCACGGATGCCGCAGGTAGAAGTCCCAGGTGTCCTCCGCCCACGCGGTGATCGCCGCCCGCCAGCCCGCGGTCAGGTCGTATTCGGTTGGCAGTTCGGTGAGCACCCGGTCATACATCAGATCGAGCAGTTCGTTCTTGTTCGGCACATAGGTGTAGAGCGCCATGGCGGTGCGTCCGAGACGCTGGCCGACCGCGCGCATGGACAGCGCGGCCATGCCCTCGGCATCGGCCACCTCGATCGCCGCGGTGACCACGCCTGCCAGGTCCAGCCCCTGCTTCGGGCCGGGTTTGGGCAGGTCAGCCGATGTTCCCTGCCAGAGCAGCGCCATCGACCGGGCTGCGTCGCCCTGGGCCGCGTAGACCACCAACTTGCAACTCCTTACGCCATAAAGTACCGTCTCCCGGCCAACACTTTACAGCCTAAAGATCGATGGGGGTCAAGTGGCACTGCCTTCGGATGGTCGTCGTCTCGCTGCCGACAGTCACGATGTGATCGAGGTCAGAGGTGCGCGGGAGAACAACCTGGCCGATATCTCGGTCGACATTCCGAAGCGTCGGCTCACCGTCTTCACCGGGGTGTCCGGCTCTGGCAAGTCCTCGCTGGTCTTCGGCACCATCGCGGCCGAGTCCCAGCGGATGATCAACGAGACCTACAGCGCGTTCCTGCAGTCCTTCATGCCTGCCCTGGGCCGCCCGGACGTCGACTCGCTGCGCAACCTGAGCGCGGCGATCGTGGTCGACCAGGAACGCATGGGCGCCAACGCCCGTTCCACCGTCGGCACCGCCACCGACGCGCACACCATGCTGCGCATCATGTTCAGCCGCCTGGGCCAGCCGCACGCTGGCACCTCCGGCGCGTTCAGCTTCAACCTGCCCGAGGGCATGTGCCCGGAGTGCGAGGGCCTGGGCCGGGCCACCGCGATCGACGTCGAAGCCCTGGTCGACCGGGAGAAGTCGCTCAACGAGGGCGCGATCACCGTGCCCCAGTTCGCGGTGGACTCCTGGTACTGGAAGCTGCTGGCCCTGTCCGGACTGGTCGACCCGGACGTCAAGCTCAAGGACTACACCGAGCAGCAGTGGCAGGACTTCCTGTACAAGCCGGCGACCAAGATGAAGATCGCCGGGATGAACACCAGCTACGAGGGTCTCGTGGTCAAGGTGCAGCGGGTGTACCTGGCCAAGGACCGGGAGGCGATGCAGCCGCACATCCGGTCCTTTGTGGACCGTGCGGTCGCCTTCACCACCTGTCCCTCCTGTCAGGGCGCGCGGCTGAACCAGGCCGCGCTGGCCTCGCTGGTCAACGGCAGGAACATCGCCGAGTGCTCGGCCATGCAGATCACCGACCTGGCCGCGTTCCTGCGGGCCATCGAGGAACCCTCGGTGGCGCCGATGCTGGCCGGGCTGCTGGAGACGCTGGACTCGATGATCGGCATCGGGCTGGGCTACCTGAGCCTGGACCGGGAGTCCGGCACCCTTTCCGGCGGTGAGGCACAGCGGGTGAAGATGGTGCGGCACCTGGGTTCCAGCCTCACCGACATCACCTACGTCTTCGACGAGCCCACCGTTGGCCTGCACCCGCACGATATCGCCCGGATGAACGAGCTGCTGTTGCTGTTGCGGGACAAGGGCAACACCGTGCTGGTGGTGGAGCACAAGCCCGAGGTCATCCAGATCGCCGACCACATCGTCGATCTCGGCCCTCGGGCCGGTTCCGGCGGCGGTCAGATCTGCTACACCGGCGACCTGGCCGGACTGCGTGCCTCCGACACCCTCACCGGCAGGCACCTGGACCACCGCGCCCAGCTCCGGGACGTGATCCGGGAACCCCGCGGGCAGCTCACCATCAGCGGCGCGAACCTGCACAACCTGCGCGATGTCACCGTGGACGTGCCGCTGGGGGTGCTCACGGTGGTCACCGGGGTGGCGGGCTCCGGCAAAAGTTCGCTGATCCACGGTTCACTGTCCACAAGGGAGGGTGTCCGGATCGTCGACCAGGCCCCGATCCGCGGGTCCCGGCGCAGCAACCCGGCAACCTACACGGGTCTGCTGGACTCGATCCGGACCGCCTTCGCCAAGGCCAACGGGGTCAAGGCGGCCCTGTTCAGCGCCAACTCCGAGGGTGCCTGCCCGCACTGCAAGGGCCTTGGCCTGGTCTACACCGATCTGGCCATGATGGCCGGGGTGGCCTCGGTCTGCGAGCAGTGCGATGGCCGCCGGTTCACCCCGGAGGTGCTCACCTACACCTTGCGCGGCAAGAACATCAGCGAGGTGCTGGCCATGCCGGTGACCGAGGCGCGGGACTTCTTCGCCACCGGCGCGGCGCACACCATCCTGCACCGCATGCACGAGGTCGGCCTGGGCTACCTCGGCCTCGGCCAGCCGCTGACCACGCTCTCCGGCGGTGAGCGGCAGCGGCTCAAACTGGCCATCCACATGGGCGAGGGCGCGGCCACCTACGTGCTCGACGAGCCCACCACCGGCCTGCACCTGGCCGATGTGGACAAGCTGCTGGGCCTGCTGGACCGATTGGTGGACAACGGGAACACCGTGGTGGTGATCGAGCACCACCAGGCCGTGATGGCGCACGCGGACTGGATCATCGACCTGGGGCCGGGCGCCGGGCACGACGGTGGGCAGGTGGTCTTCACCGGCACCCCGGCCGAGCTGGTCAAGAACGCCGACACGCTGACCGCCCGGCACCTCCGCGAGTACGTGGGGGTCTGAGCATGACCGAACCACTCGTCGCGCACATCCAGGTCACCGGAGTACGGCGGCTCAGCCCGCACCTGACCAGGGTCAGCTTTACCGGCCCCGGTCTGGACAACCTGGACACCTGGCCGGACCAGCAGCTGAAACTGTGCTTCCCGCGGCCCGGCCAGACCGAGCCGGTGCTGCCCGAGCCGCAGGCCGACGGGGACGCGATGCGCTGGTACCAGGCGTATCTGGCCATCCCGGCGGCCGAGCGCGCGGTCATGCGCAGTTACACTGTGCGGGCCTACCACCCGGACACCGCCACCATCGATGTCGATTTTGTGTTGCACGGCAACGACAGTGGCCCGGCCACGGCCTGGGCGGCCGGGGCGCGGGTCGGCGATGTGCTGGGCCGGTATGGGCCGGACGCGCAGTACGCCCGCCCGCTCGGCGAGTCCGACTGGCTGCTCTTCGCCGGTGACCAGACCGCTCTGCCCGCCATCGCCACCCTGCTGGAATCCCTGCCAGCGGGGAAGAAGGCATTGGTGTACCTGGAGATTCTGGACGCCGCCGAGGAACAGCGACTCGACTCGGCGGCCGAGATCGAGGTGCACTGGGTGCATCGCACCGGTCCGGAGGTGCTGCTCAACGCGGTGCGCGCCGCGGAGTTCCCGTCCGGCACCGGATTCGCCTGGCTGGCGGGGGAGGCGGGCGCGGTCCGCGCGCTGCGCCGCCACCTGGTGACCGAACGCGGGATGTCCAAGCGCGCCATCGAGTTCAGCGGCTACTGGCGGCGGCAGCTCACCCAGGACGACGCGCCGACCGAGGAGGAGCTGGCCGAGATCCGGGAACGCCTCGATCCGAACGTCTTCGAGCGGTCCTACGCCGAGGGCGCCACGCCTTGGGTGATCGGCGAACCGCAGCCGGTGCTGCTGGAACTGGCCGCCCGCGGGGAGTTCCGGGGTGAGGTCCTGGACGCGGGGTGCGGGGACGGCTGGCACACCATCGAACTGACTCGCCTGGGGCACAGCGTGCTCGGCGTGGACTACGCGCCGCGGGCGATCGCCGAGGCGCGGGCCAACGCGCTCCGGGCCCAGGTCCCGGCCCGGTTCGAGCTGGCCGACGCGCTGGATCTGGGTGAGCGACCGCGGTTCGACACGGTGCTGGACAGTGCGCTGTTCCACGTCTTCGGCAATCGGGACCGGCCTGCCTACGTCCGGAGCCTGCACCGGGTCTGCCGGCCGGGCGCGGTGGTGCACCTGCTCGTGTTGTCGGACAAGGGTCCCGGTTACGGCCCGGAGATCAGCGACACGGTGATCCGGTCGGCCTTCGCCGAAGGCTGGGTGATCGAGGAACTCATCGACAGCCAGTACCGCGGTGTGGTCGGACTGAACGCGGACGGCGGTAAGCAGCTCGGTGATCTCCCGGCCTGGCTGGCCCGGATCCGCCGGGTGTGACCAGGTGCCGCCGGGGCCGGATCAGCCGGCCTCGGCGGTGCCCCACCACAGGTAGTCCCGCGCCCGGGTCGCCGCGACCAGTTGCTGCCGCCCGCGCAGCTCCCGCTGTTCCTCGTCCTCCTCGGGTCGCGCGCTGAACTCGACCACCAGCACCGCCTGGAAATCCAGGCCCTTGGCCCGGTGCACCGTGCCCACCTTGACCCGGTCGTCCTCGGCTCCCAGGTAATCGTCCAGGCGCAGCAACGGAATCCCGGCCGAGCGCAACAACGCGGTGCAGCGATCCAGGTCCTTGCGCTGGAACACGATCACCGCCGTCCGTCCATTGGGGACAGACGAGCCCGCCAGCGCGGTCCGCAGCGCCGCACCCAGTTCCGCCTCCGGCCCACGCCAGGACTCGATCTTCCCACCGGAGTTGGCCGATTCCACCTCACGCAAGCCGACCCCGGCCGCCCCGTCCAGATCGTCCACCTGGTTGGTCGCGTCAAACCGCTGCGCGAAGCCCAGCACCTTGGCCCGGTTCCGGTAGTTCACCCGCAGGATCTCCCCGCGCCCCTGCACCGGGATGCCCGCGTCGGACAGGCGCCAGCCACCCGGGTACACCTGCTGCTGCCCGTCCCCGACCAGCAGCAACCGGTTCGGCCCGTCCCCGGCCAGCTCCCGCAACAGCCGCAGCCCCATCAGCGTGATGTCCTGCACCTCGTCCACCACCACCGCCGCGTACCGCCGCTGCGGTGGTTCCCGGCGCAGTTCGGCCAGGGCGAGCGCGATCAGGTCGTTGTGGTCGTGCAGCCCGCGCTCGGCCAGATTGCGCTGGTAGCTCTGGAACAACGCCCACACCAGTTCCCGCTGCGCGCCGTCCAGCCGCCGCACCCGCCCGCGCCGCGGCGTCCGCTGATACTCGGCCAGGCTGCTCACACCCCGGCCCTTGATCACCCGGTCGATTTCGGTTCGCCAGTAGCCGACGTCCTCGATGTCCTGCAACGTCAACCGGTGCACCACCCAGGCCCGGCTGAACGCGGTCTCCGCCGAACTCGACCGCACCAGCACCTCATGCCCGCGCGCCCGCAGGAACTCCCGCGCCCAGGCGTGCAGGTTGGTGAACTCCACCCGCTCCACCAGCTCCGGCGCCAGCCGGGCGAAGGAAGCCTTGTGCACCAACGGAAGCGTGCGTACGAAAGTGGTGAACAACAGCGGTCCGGTGCTGCGCCGGGCCAGGAATCGCAACCGGTGCAAGGCCACCACGGTCTTGCCGGTCCCGGCGGGCCCGCTGATCCGGGCCGGGCCGCTGTAGTTCCGGACCGCCACCGCCTGCTGCTGCGGGTGCAGGAAGGTCAGCCAGCTCTCGAACGGCCGCAGCTGCGCCGCCCCCACCTGATCCTCGGTGACCTCCGCCAGCCCCAGCAACCCCTCACCGGCCGAGGCCTTCTCCGGCGCCGAAACCCGCAGATCCACATAGTCAGACAGCCGCTCAACCAGTTGCCCCGCAACGGAATCAACCTGCGTCCGGTCCAGGTGCGCGGCGTCCCGCCGGAACAACTCCGGCACCTGCGCCTCGGTCAGCACCCAGCCCAGCCGCCGTTCCCGCGGCGGCCCGGCGTCGCCACCGAGCACCACCGCCAGGTGCACCGCGCTGCGCGCCAGCACCTGCCCCCGCGGCCCCGCGATCCCGGCACACCCCTGCTCGGCGTGCAGGACGGCCTGCCCCAGCTCGGCGTCCACAGGCACCCGCTCCCCGACGAGCACCGCGAACACCCCACGAGCCGCCACCAGGAACGCCACCGCCTGCCCCGCGACAGGTTCCGGCCGCACCAGCAGCCGGGCCCCACTCGCGGTCCGGGTCAGCAACGCGGTCAGCACCCGCCGGGTGACCGCGTCCAGCCCAGGAGCCCGCTCCGCCAGCAACACCCCAGCCCGGCGCGCCACCTCACGCTCCGCATGCGCACTCGTCCCCACCCACAACCCCCTGGTTCGCCTGCCCCCAACCTAGGACCAGGAATGCCCGCGAACTCCCGCGAAACCGGGATTCACCCGGATGCCCCCGCCACCGCCTCCTGCAACCCCTTGAGCGCCAACCGATCCGCCCGCTCGTTCTCCGGATGCCCCGCGTGCCCCTTCACCCAGAACCACTCCACCCGGTGCCGGGCCGCGGCCGCCCCCAGCCGCTGCCACAGATCCACGTTCTTCACCGGCTGCTTGTTCGACCCGATCCAGCCGTTCTTCTCCCACTTGGCCATCCACGAGGTGATGCCATTGCGCACATAGGTGCTGTCGGTGTGGATATGCACCACGGCCGGCCGGGTAAGCCCTTCCAGCGCGTTGATCGGCGCCATCAACTCCATCCGGTTGTTCGTGGTAACCCCCGGCTCGCCCCCGCAGATCTCCTTCTCGTGGCGCCCATAACGCAACACCGCTCCCCACCCGCCGGGCCCAGGATTGGGAATGCAGGCCCCATCGGTGTAAATCTCCACCACGTTCTCGACGTCCACACGCGGACGATACCCGCGCGGTTCACCGCCACTTCCACCGCGCACTCCCCGGAATGAACACCCCGCACCCCGGACAGGCCACCTCCACCGCCCGCCCCGCCCCGCACACCACGCAGTCCCGCCCCCACACCGACCCATCCCGATGCCCGGCGATCACCCGCGCCACCACCCGAGCCATCGACTCCACCGGCCGCAGATCAGGATCAGGGCAGTAGATCTCCAACCGCCTGGTCAACCACTGATCACGCCTGGTCAGCCGCCGCCGCCCCAGCGCCTTCTCCGTCTGCCGCCGCGCCGCGAACTCCGCCACCACCGGCAGCCACACCCCCCGCGCCGCCCGCAGTTCCGCCACCGCCCGCCCCAGCGAATCGAGATCATCCTCCAGCCGCCGCGGAATCCGCGCCCAGGTGATCACGTGCCGCCAGGTCGCGTGATGCCCGTACACCGGGAACGCCTTGACGCAGTCCTGCAAAGCGAGCAACCGCTGCCGCACCGGCAACGCCGCATCCTCGGCCTGGCGCGACCGCTCGGGAAAACTGCTCACGGCCAGAAGATAACTTCGATCGAGTGCGGCTGTAACGAATTTCCCCCGCCGGAACGACACCCGCCGGAATCGACGTGCGCATAGGGGGCGATGTGGGCGAGCACCGGGTGGACGGCAGTGGGATCTCGGTCGGGTTCGACGGCAGGGAGCTGGTTGTGCAGTCCAGGTCTTTGCTGGTCAAGGCCGGTTTGTCGACCGGTCGGCGAGTGGTCCCGCTGGCCGATGTGCAGACCGTGGCCTTCCGGGAGGCGGGTGCCCTCCGGCCGGGCTGGATTCGGCTGACCATGCGGGGCGGACGGCTGCATCAATTGCTCTTCGACCGGTCGCAACAGCCCGGTTTTGTCCAGCTGCACCAGGAGCTGGTGACGGCGTGCGAACTGCTGGCCGCCGACGTGCCCCCGCTGCCGGAACACCACCGCACCTCACCACCAGCACCCGAGCCCGCGTCGCCTGCACCGCCACCTGCGGCTCTGGTTGTGCGCCCCGACCCGGCTCGGCCGGTGCTGCTGCGCGGTCGCGGCTACCCCGGCCAGGAAGTGGTCGGCGAGTCATTCCACGAGAAGGAGCTGCGCAAGCTCGCCGGCCGTCAGACCAGCGGCGAACGTGAGGTGACCGCCGAACTCAGGCGTGAGCCCGGAAATCGGCATGACCGCAACGCGATTCAGGTGCTCATCGAGGGTCGCCCGGTCGGCCACATCCCGCGGGAGACCGCGCCGGATCTACAGGCGCCCCTGCTCGAACTGGAACGGCGGGGCCAACTCGCGCTGTGCCGGGCTCGGCTGTGGTGGTCCAAATACGACACGTTCCGGGCCAGCGTGTCACTCGATCTCGCTGATCCGGCGCTGCTGTTCCCGATCAATTCCCTCGACCATTCCCGGCGACTGCTGCACCTGCCGCCCGCCCGGACTTACCAATTGAGTCGGGAGGACGAACACCTGGACGTGCTCGGCGCCCTGATCCGCCAGGCCTATCAGCCGGGTAAGGCGCTGGTGTTCGCCAGCCTGCACGCGGTCGAGCGAACCGGTCCGCGCTCCACCAGTCAGCTCATCGAGATCCGCGTCGACGATCGGGAGATCGGCGAACTGTCCAAGCCGACCTCGGCCAAACTGATCCCACTGGTCCGCCCGCTCCAGGACGCCGGGGTCACCTGTTACGCCGATGTCGAGCTGACCGGGAACCAGTTCGCGGTCGAGGCCAGGTTGCAGGTCACACCGCCCGAAGCGCTCGACCCGGCCTTCATCGAGCGTGTTCAACAGGAGCTGAGCCGGGCCAGGTGAGCACCGGTCACCCCGAGTCCTCGATCATCCTTGTCCTACCGCCGCGCCGCCACGGACCGGGACTGGATTTCCGGTGGGACGGTTCCATTTGGCGGTAATTCCGATGAGCGGCCCGCCCTAATGGGCAGTTGACAAGCTTGACACTTGGCGGCGCCCCGTTCATGGCCGAGGCTGGTAGCCCTGTCGCCCAGCGGACCAGGGGGTGCCGAATGAGGCTGAGGAAACTGAATTCCGCCGACTGGAGCAATGAATGACTCCGGGGCTGAACGCGGCGAAGTTCGTGGTGCGGGAAAAGGAGCTGGAACAGGCCCTCGGCGCTTTGCTGGCGGGCCGGGGGATGGTGATCGTCGGACCGGTCGGGGTCGGCCGGACCGCGTTCCTGGCGGCGGTGGCCGGGCGGCTCAACGCCGGCCGGTACGCGGTGGTGTGGACCTCGGCGACCGAGGCGAGCCGCGAGTTGCCGTTCGGGGCGTTCACCGGACTGCTCGGCGTGACCGAGCAGGTGTCCCAGGGCGGGTTGGTCGGGGCGTTGCTGCGGCGGGCCGAGGGGCGCACGCCGGTGCTGGTCATCGACGACGCGCACTACCTCGACCCGGCCTCGGCCGCGCTCACCCTCGGTCTGGCGCACGAGCGGGAGGTGCGGCTGCTGATCACCGCCCGCCCGGACGCGCCCATGCCGGACGCGGTCGTCGCGCTGTGGAAAGACCGCTACCTGCGCAGACTCGATCTGGAACCGTTCGGCCTCGACGGCACCACCCGGCTGGTGCGCGCGCTGCTGGACGGGGTGGCCGCCGGACCCACGGTGCGCCTGCTGCACGGCTGGACCGGCGGCAACCCGCTGTTCCTGACCGAACTCGTCCGGCACGCGCTGGCCACCGGCCGCCTGGCCACCGAGGGCGGACTGTGGTGGTGGCGCGGCGCGCTGAGCGTGCCGCCGCGGCTGGCCGAACTCTTCGACGGCTGGCTGCGCGGCCTGGACCACGCCCAGCGGGACGCGCTGGCTGCCGTCGCGCTCGGCGAACCACTGCCGCTGGCCCTGCTGGACGCGGTCGCGCCCGGCGTGGTGGAAAGCCTGGAGGAACGCGGACTGTTGCGCAGCGCGGACGGCGACGGCCGGATCGTGGTCCGCACCGCGCACCGCATGCTCGGCGCCGCCCTGCGCCATCGGCTGCCCGGACTGCGCAGGCGCAGGCTGTGCGCCGAACTGCTCACCGCGGGCGCGGGCGCGGTGGACCCGGTGCGGCGGGCCCGCTGGCAACTCGACGCCGACCACCCGCCTGAACCCGGCACGCTGCTCCGGGCGGCCGCGCTGACCTGCAGGCACGACCCGGAACTGGCCGTCCGGCTGGCCCGCCGAGCCCTGGAACGCACCGACCTGGCCGCGCCCGTGCTGGCCGCCGCCCTGGTCGAACTCGGCGATCCCGACCAGGCCCGGCAGGTCCTGGTCAACGCCGGACCGCGGGCCCGGCTCGCGCTGGCCGCGCACCGCTGCTGGGCCGAACGCGATCCGGCAGGCGCGCACGCCGAGCTGAGCACCCTGCCCGGACCCGCCGCCGCCGGACTCGACGCGCTGGTCCTGCTCTTCGCCGGCCGCACCGCCGAGGCCGAGCAGACCGCGGCCGAAGCACTGCGCGAGCACGGACCCGGACTCGCCTCGGCCCGGGTGGCGCACCTGCTCGCCCGAGTGCTGGCCGGCCGCACCGCCGCGGCCGCCGCCCGCGCACCGCGGACCGGGGCCGAGCTGGCCGGGTACGCGCTGGCCCGGCTGTGGCGCGGCGAGGACGTCCGGCTGCCACTCGGCGATCCGACCTTCGGCCGATGGCCGCACGCTCCCGGCGATGTGGCCGCCCGGCACATCGGCGAAGCCGGACTGCCCGACACCGAATGGTCCCTGCTCAGCGGCTACGCGCACACCCTCGCCGGGGAACCGGACCTGGCCGTGGCCCGATTACGCGAGGCGGTGGTCCAGCACAACGGCGGCCACCGCCTCTTCCGCACCGAGGCGGCCTCCTGGCTGGCCCTGGCCCTGCTCGCCCAGCGCAGGCCCGCCGACGCCGCGGCCGTGCTCGCCGCCCACCCGCCCGACGCCCTCGCCCTGCTGCCCGGCCTGTCCGACCAGGCCACCGGCGCTCTCGCCGCCGCCCGCGGCGACCTGCCCGGCGCCCTCGCCGCCTACAGTTCGGCCGCCGCCACCGCCCGGTCGGCGGGCGCGCACACCCTGGAACTGACCGCGCTGACCGAACTGCGCTGGCTCGCCCCCGGCGCCTCGCCCGACCGGCTGGCCACCCTGCTGACCAGCGTCGACGCCCCGAGACTGGCCGCGGAGGCGGCTGCCGCGCTGGCTGTGGGCCGGGGCGATCCGGGCGAGCTGCTCGACCACGCCGCGCACCTGGAGAAACTCGGCCTGACCGACCGGGCCGCCCGGCTGGCCGATGCCGCCGCCACCACCGCGGGCGAGCGCAGGGGAGAAGCGGTGCTGCTGGTCAGCAGACTGCGCGGGCACACCGCGGTGGCGCCCACCGGCTCGGTCGCGCTCACCCCGCGGGAGATGGAGATCGCCGCGCTGGCCGCGGACGGCCGCTCCGATCGCGAGGTGGCCAGGGCACTCGGCCTGTCCGTGCGCACGGTGCAGAGCCACCTGGCCCGGATCTACCGCAAACTCGGCGTGCACTCACGCCGTGACCTGCCGTTCCGTCGCTGACGGCGGACCGTCCAGATAGGCCGCGGCGTGCAGCGCGTACATGTCCGCGTAGTGCCCGCCCGCGGCCAGCAGGCCGGCGTGGGTCCCGGTCTCGGTGACCCGCCCGTCCCGCAGCACCACGATCAGCTCGGCCTGGCGCACCGTGCTGAACCGGTGCGAGACGACCACCGTGATCGGACTGTCCGGACCGCGTTCGGCCAGGTAGCGGCGCAGCAGTTCGGCCTCGCTGTCCGGGTCCAGCCCGGCGGCAGGCTCGTCCAGCAGCACCAGCGCGGGCGCCGTGCGCATCCGTGCCCTGGCCAGCGCGAGCTTCTGCCACTGCCCGCCGGACAACTCGGTGCCCTCGGGGTGGGTCTTGCCGAGCTGGGTGTCCAGCCCGGCGGGCAGCGTGGCCACCACCCCGTCCGCGCCACCGGCGAGCAGCGCGGCGCGCACCGCGCTCTCGTCGTCCAGACTGGTCAGCTCGCCGAGTCCGACGCTCTGCCGGACGAGCAGCTCGAACCGGCAGAAGTCCTGGAAACACGCGGTCACCCTGCCCTGCCACCTCGCCGGATCCACCTCGGCCAGGTCCTGCCCGGCGAAGCTGATCACCCCGTGCGAGGGGGCGTGCAACCCGGCCAGCAACGCGACCAGGGTCGACTTGCCCGCGCCGTTGTCGCCCACCACCGCCACCGTCGACCCGGCGGGCAACCGCAGGTCCACCGAGGTCAGCGCGGGGGAGGACTGGCCGGGATACTGGAATCCGACCCCGCTCAGCACCAGCTCGCCGCGCTCCGGCACCGCGGCGGCCCCGCCCGCGCCGGTGTCCTGGGGATGGTCGGCGAGCTTCACGAACAGCCCGATCGTGTGCAGCGAGCGCCGCAGCCAGCCGAGCAGCCAGCTCAGCCCGGTGGTCGCGCCGACCAGCCTGGTCGCCAGCAACACCACCAGCACCGCCGCCCCGGCCGAGGCCGTGCCCTCGAACACCGACCGCGCCAGCAGGTACAACCCGGTCAGCAACGCGCCAGCGAAGATCAACCAGCCGCCGGCCACCGCCAGCGCGCCCTTGAGCCGGGCCGTCTCCCGCGGACCGCCGGCCTCGGCGAAGGCCGCCGCGTGCCGCGCCGCGAACTCCCCGCCCAGCCGGTACAGCCGCAGCTCCCGGGCCGCCGCCGCGTCGGTGGCCAGCGCGAACAGGCTCAACCGCCGCCGGTCCGCGGCCGCCCCGGCCTGCTCGGCCTCGTTGACCAGCTTGGCCTGCCAGCGGTTGGCCTGCGCCAGCGGCAGCACGAACAGCGGCAGCAACGCCAGCAGCGGATGCGCGAAGGTCAGCACCACCGCCGCGGCCAGGAACCGGGCCAGCAGGTTCGCGTTCTCCACCAGCGCGGCGAAGGCGATGCTGAACTCACCGCGGCGCTGCCGGAGCAGCTCGGCGGTGTCCAGGAACTCCGGGTCCTGGAAGTGCCCGATCCGCCCCGGCCCGGCGCACACTGTCATCAGCCGCCGGTCCAGCTCCAGACCGATCCGCTGCTGCAAGGTCTGCCGCAGGTCGGTGCTGATCGCGGCCCACTGGTGCACCGCGACGGTGACCCCGGCCAGCAGCACCCCGCCCCACACAGCCAGTCCCCAGGACCGGCCGGCCGCCCCGTCGACCAGCCACTGCAGGCCGATCGCCTGCGCCGCGGCGACCACGTTGAGCAGCGGGGACAGGATCAGCACCAGCAACGCCCTGCGCCGGTCCACCCGCAACGCGGTCCCGACCAGCAGGCGGATCGCGGCGAAGCTGCTACGCATGACCATTCCCTTCGGCGGCGGCGAACGGCGCGGACTGCACACGGAACAGCCGCGCGTACCGCCCGTCGGCGGCCAGTAGCTCCGCATGGGTGCCGTACTCGCTGACCCGCCCGTCCCGCAGCACCGCGATGCGGTCGGCCAGCCGGACGGTGGCGAAGCGGTGCGACACCAGGATCGTGGTGATGTCCTGGGTGATCTCCAGGAACCGGGCGTACAGGTCGTGCTCGGCGCGCACGTCCAGCTGGGCGGTCGGTTCGTCCAGCACCAGCACACCCGCGCCGTGCTGTACCGCGTACAGCGCGCGGCTCAGCGCCAGCCGCTGCCACTGCCCGCCGGAGAGGTCCGCGCCCTCGGCGAACTCCCCGCTCAGCGGGGTGTCCCAGCCCTTGGGCAGCTCGGCCTCGATGCCAAGGAACCCGCCCAGCCGGGCGGCCGTGATCAGCTCCGCCTCGCGGACCGGCGTCTCCACCGCGCCGAACCCGATGTTGTCGCGCACCGGCAGCGGGTAGCGGACGAAGTCCTGGAACACCACCGCGAGCCTGCGCCGCCAGTCGGTGAGGTCGTAGTCGGCCAGGTCGTGGCCGTCGATCAGGATGCGCCCGCCATCCGGCCGGTACAGCCCGGCGAGCAGTTTGGCGATGGTGGATTTGCCCGCGCCGTTGTCGCCGACGATGGCCAGCGAGGAGCCCGCGGGCAGCACCAGGTCCAGCTCGTCCAGCACCGGCCGGGACTCGCCGGGATAGCGGAAACTCACCCGCTCGAACCGGATCTCCCGGCACGGCAGGCCGTCCACCGGTCGCGGGATGGCGGGCGCCGGGATGTCATCGGTCAGCTCACCGACGGTGCGCGCCGCCGGGATCGCCGCGCTCGCGGTGTGCAGCGTCCACTGGAGATCACCGGCGAAACCCAGCGCGAACAGGCCGAGCATCGCCTGCAGCGCCACCGCCAGCCGCTCCGGCGACAGCTCGCCTGCCGCGGCCCAGAAGGCCAGCGGGCCGATCACCGCGGCATGTCCGGCCAGCAGCAACAGGATCGCCGCGCTGTGCCTGCCCTTGTTGATCGAGGTGCGCCGCAGCTCGGTCATCCCGGCCCACCAGCTCCTGGTGAACCCCGCCACCAGCCAGGAGTGCAGGCCGAAGAGCCGCACCTCCTTGGCCGCGGCCGGGGTCAGCGCCAGGTCGCGCAGGTAGGCGGCCTGGCGGAGCTGGGCCACCTCACCGGAATGCGCCGAGACCGACCGCCGGATCTCCAGCTCCTGCCAGTGCCCGGTGAGCATCCAGGCCGCGCCGAGCACCAGCGGCATCCACCAGGCCCCGGCCCAGCCGAGCAGCACCGCGGCGGCGATCCCACTGAGCCGCAACGGAATCAAGCCCGCGAGCGCGGCCACCGCCTCCCGCGGCGGGAAGCTGCCGACACCGATCGCCCGCGCCTGCTCGATGGCGTCGGCCACCTTCGGATCGTCCAGGTGCGCGATACCACGTGGCCGCAACGCGCCCTCGATGGTGCGTTGCGCGGTGGCCCCGTCCACCGCCGTGCCCAGCCGCGCGGTGACCATGGACCGGATCGGGTCCAGCACCACATCCAGCACCAGCGAGGCGGCCAGCAAGGCGAGCCCGGCGAAGATCGCGGCCTCCACCCCGGTGAGCGCGGCGACCAGGCGGCCGGCGGCCAGCGGCAACAGCACGGCGCCCAGGACCTGGCCGAGGATCAGGATGAACAGGACAAGGGTCAGCGTGCCCGCGATCCGCGGCAACTGGCGGAGGAGCAACAACGCCCCGTTGGGGTTGCTGGTGGTGGCAGGCACGCGACTGGCCGTCCTTTCACGCGGGTGAGGAAAAGGAGAGCGGCGGCCGCTCGCGAACGGAGCGGCCACCGCTTTCACCTGGTCAGCGACCCAGGCCGGTGGGGGGATAAGCCACGGGAATCACCTCCTCCGAAGTCGGCCGAATTCACCGCTGGGGGCGGATCCGGTCGCCGCTGACGCTAATCGGCGGCGGCCGCGGACCGAATCCGTAATCGGGTACGCAAAAGCGGCGGAGGATTACCGAGTCCATTCGGCGGATACCCAGCCGTTGGGTAGTCCGCCGCGCCTTTTGCGTAGCCGATTGCGGACGCGACAATTCCGGCGAGTTCGTACCGTTGCTGCCCATGGACGACACCGACCGCCCGAATGTCCTGATCTGGGACATGACCTTCGCCTGCCCACTGCGCTGCTACCACTGCTACACCGAGTCCGGCCGCCGCCCGGCCCGCAGCCTGGCCGCCCCGGAGCTGATGAAGGTCGCCGACGCCCTGATCTCCCTGGGCGCCGAGTTGATCACCCTGTGCGGCGGCGAACCCCTGAGCCTGCGCCCGATCGTGGAGGTCGCTCGCCGGCTGCGCGCGGGCGGCCTGCGGGTGTACGTCTACACCAGCGGCTGGAACACCAAACCCGCTTTGCTGGACCAGCTCGCCGGGGTGGTGGACAAGATCGTGGTCAGCGTGGACGGCCCCGACGCCGCCACCCACGACCGCATCCGCGGCCGCGCCGGGTCCTTCGAGCACTGCCTGCGCACCCTCGGCCTGCTCAACGACCGGGTCGAACAGGACCTCGCCGCCGGCCGGACCCCGCTGCGCTTCGGCATCGACTACGTCGTCGTCCGCAGCAACTACGACCAGCTCGACCGCATGTGCGCCGAGGTCGCCCCCCGCTTCTCCAGCCTGGAAACCCTGTCCTTCGGCGCGGTCGTGCCCACCGGCCTGGCCAGCCGCCCCAGCTTCGTCGACCAGGAACTCCTCAGTGACGAACAGGCGGCCGAACTGATCCTCCCGGCCACCCGCGAACGCCTGCGCGCCGCCGCTCCCAGCTGGGTGGAGGTCGACACCACCGACAACTTCGAGGTCCAGATGAACCCGGAGTACCTGGCCGACAACCCCGGCTTCCGCCCGATGGAGATCGAACCCGACGGCGCCGTCCGCGGCATGCCCATCTACGAAGGCACCGTGGGCAGCCTGCTCACCGAAGACCCGGTGGAGCTGTGGCGCCGCTCCCGAGCCCGCTGGACCGACCCGTTCGTGCTGGACTGCCTGTCCCGCATCCACACCCGCCGCGACTGGGCCGAGGCGATCCGCCAGATCGACCGCCGCTTCGGCACCCCGGAGGTCCGGGCCCGCATCGACGCCCGCCCAGCCCTGGTCCTGTGACCCGGCGCTCGTCCAGTGTTCGGGCGCCGGGGGTGCTCAGGGATGCGGCAGTTCCGCCGCCACCTGCGCCACGGCGTCCAGCGCCTCGCTGCTCAGACTGCCCGCCGCGGCCTCCGTCTCGGCGATGACCACCGCGGTGCCGGACAACTTCGCGTCGTAGTGGTGCGCGCTGAACCGGATGTCCCGTAGCTCCAGTAGTTCAGCGCCCAACGGCCGGATATCCCCATTGCCGTGGATCTCATGTAGCCGCTTGAAGTCCCCGGCCCGCCCCCGGTTGTGGAACCGCACCCACACCACCGAGATCACCACCACGTTCCCCTCGCCGTCCCCGACGCTGAACAACGCCCGGTCGAGCGACTTGCACGGGGTGTGCGCGAGGAACCCGCGAATCTCGCCGAAGGAATGGCTCACACACTCCGCCGCCGTCCGCACCTCCCGCCGCAACCGCCGCAGCCCCAGCCGCTGCCAGGCCTCATCGGCCTTGCCCCGGCGAGCTGATTGCCTGCCGTCGTTCTTCCGCGCGCTGATGTTCCGCGAGGCCGCCGAGTTCGCCGCACCCCCACCGGATCCACCACCCGCCCCGGCGCCGGACCCGCCGCCCAGCCCGAGCCCGCCACCGACACCGGCCCCGGCGGCGCCGATCACAGCCACCGCCGCCACGGCGACCACGGCGGCCCCACCGCCCCGTGCCGCCGGATCCGAACCGCCGCCCGCCCCACCAATACGCCGTCCCATGCCGCTCCTCCCCGAGCCGACCAGACCTTGCCGAGGTAACCCGGCGGCGGCGCGCGAATGACGCGAACCAGGGGCCGGTCGCCCGAACGGCCCAGGAACAGCACCGGATCCAGTGGCGGGCAGCGCCGGTGCGGACTACCGGTCACCATCGGTCCGGGGATGGCGACCGCCGGTGTCGCTCCGGTGACGGTCAGTCCCCATCGAGGCCGCACCGATCCGGCGTTCTCACTCTGTGGGACGATTTTCGGGTTGTCGCCAACCCAATCCGCACTTCCTGTTGCACCGCTCAGTCCGGACCCGCCCGCCGCCGCCGGAGCGGTCGCCGCGAGGTGCGCGGCGGGGTGCGCGGCGGTGACCGATCGACCGGGTGAACCTGGGCCGGATCCTGGTCGCGGTGCCTGGGCTTCCGGTTGTTGTCACCCCGCTGAAGTGCGACGATGCAGCTCCGTCGGACGCCAAGGAGGCCGTCGTGGGCACTCGGCTCAACCCCTACATCAACTTTGGTGACCAGGCCCGCGCGGCCATGGAGTTCTACCGGGAGGTCCTCGGGGGCACCTTGACCTTCTCCACCTTCGGTGAGTACGGCATGGACGCCAGCCCGGAGGCGGACAAGATCATGCACAGCCAGTTGGAGAGCCCGGGTGGGCTGACCCTGATGGGGGCGGACACCCCGGCCGGGATGCCCCCGCACCAGGTCGGCAACAACATCTCGGTGTGCCTCAGCGGGGAGGACGTTGAGGAGCTGAGCGGCTACTTCGCTAAACTGGCGGTGGGCGGCACTGTCGGCGTCCCATTGGAGAAACAGGTCTGGGGCGACCACTTCGGCATGGTGACCGACCGGTTCGGCATCAACTGGATGGTCAACATCGCCGGAACCTCAAGTCGCTGAATCGAAGACCACGGCGCCGGGAGATGTTCGGTACCCTCCGTACCAAGGTCGAGAGGCGCTGCAACGGGTTCCGGCCCGCCACGCTCGACCGGGTGTGACGAACAAGGGCGCCTCCCAGACTCAGTCGGGAGGTGCATTCGGTGGACAGGGTTGGTGACCGCGCGCAGGCGCTCAAGGAGCTGCTGACGCAACGGGTGGTGGTGCTCGACGGGGCCTGGGGCACGATGTTCCAGAACGCCGCGCTCAAGCCCGAGGACTACTACGGCGACCACTTCGCCAATCATGCCCGGGACGTCGCGGGCAACCCGGACCTGCTCAATCTCACCCGCCCTGACCTGGTGCTGGACATCCACCGGCAGTACCTGGACGCCGGCGCGGACATCACCACCACGAACACCTTCACCGCCACCGGGATCGGCCAGGCCGACTACCTGATGGAGTCCTACGTCCACGAGATGAACGTGCGGGCGGCCCAGATCGCCCGGCAGGCCGCGGACGAGGCGGGCAACAAGTTCGTCGCGGGCTCGATCGGACCGCTCAACGTCACCCTGTCGCTGTCCCCCCGGGTGGAGGACCCCGCCTACCGCGCGGTCAACTTCGAGCAGGTCAAGGACACCTACGCGGGGCAGATCGCGGCGCTGGCCGAGGGCGGGGTGGACCTGCTCCTGGTCGAGACGATCTTCGACACGCTCAACTGCAAGGCCGCCATCGCCGCCGCCCGCGAGGTCGCGCCCGAGCTGCCGCTGTGGATCTCGGTGACCATCGTCGACCTCTCCGGCCGCACCCTGTCCGGGCAGACCGTCGAGGCGTTCTGGAGTTCCATCGAGCACGCCGACCCGATGGTGGTCGGCCTCAACTGCTCGCTGGGCGCCGCCGAGATGCGCCCGCACGTGGCTGAACTGTCCCGCTTCGCCGGCACCTACACCTCCGCGCACCCCAACGCCGGCCTGCCGAACGCCTTCGGCGGCTACGACGAGACCCCGGAGCAGACCGCCGAGTTGCTCGCCGAGTTCGTCGAGTCCGGCATGGTCAACATCGTCGGCGGCTGCTGCGGCACCACCCCGGCGCACATCGGCAAGATCGCCGACGCGGTGTCCAGGCTGAAGCCGCGCGTCGTGCCCAACCCGGGGCAGCGCACCCGGTACAGCGGCCTGGAGCCGTTCGAGATCACCAAGGACACCGGTTTCGTGATGATCGGTGAGCGCACCAACGTCACCGGTTCGGCCAAGTTCCGGCGGCTGATCGAGAGCGGCGACTTCCAGACCGCGGCCGACGTCGCGCTGGAGCAGGTCCGCGGCGGCGCGAACATCCTCGACGTGAACATGGACGCCGACCTGCTCGACAGCGAGCGGGCGATGACCGGCTTCCTCAACCTGATCGCCACCGAGCCGGAGATCGCGCGGATCCCGGTGATGATCGACAGCTCCCGGTGGAGCGTGCTCGAGGCCGGGCTGAAGTGCGTGCAGGGCAAGGGAATCGTCAACTCGATCAGCCTCAAGGAGGGCGAGGAGCCGTTCCTGGCCCAGGCCCGGCGGATCCGCGACTACGGCGCGGGCGTGGTGGTGATGGCCTTCGACGAACTGGGCCAGGCCGACAACGCCGACCGCAAGGTCTCGATCTGCGCCCGCGCCTACGACATCCTCACCCAGCAGGCCGGCTTCCCGCCCGAGGACATCATCTTCGACCCGAACGTGCTCGCCGTGGCCACCGGCATCAGCGAGCACAACGGCTACGCCAAGGAGTTCCTGGAGGCGCTGCCCCGGATCAAGGAACGCTGTCCAGGCGCGCGGATCAGCGGCGGTATCTCGAACCTGTCCTTCTCCTTCCGCGGCAACGACATCGTGCGCGAGGCCATGCACTCCTCGTTCCTGCTGCACGCCACCCGCGTCGGCCTGGACATGGGCATCGTCAACGCAGGCCAGCTCGCGGTGTACGCCGACATCCCGGCCGATCTGCTGGAACTGGTCGAAGACGTGCTCTTCGACCGCCGCGAGGACGCCACCGACCGGCTGGTCGCGCACGCCGAGACGGTCAGCGGCCGCGGCACCCAGCGGGTGCTGGACCTGTCCTGGCGGGAGGCCCCGGTCGCCGCGCGGCTCTCGCACGCGCTGGTGCACGGCATCGTGGACTTTATCGAGGAGGACACCGAGGAGGCCCGCCAGCAGCTGCCCCGGCCGCTGGAGGTCATCGAGGGTCCGCTGATGGACGGCATGAAGATCGTCGGCGACCTGTTCGGCGCGGGCAAGATGTTCCTGCCGCAGGTGGTCAAGAGCGCCCGGGTGATGAAGCGCTCGGTGGCCTACCTGGAGCCGTTCATGGAGGCGGAGAAGGAGGCGGCCCGCAAGGCAGGCCTGGCCACCGTCGCCCGCGGCAACGGCAAGGTCGTGCTGGCCACGGTCAAGGGCGATGTGCACGACATCGGCAAGAACATCGTCGGCGTGGTGCTGGGCTGCAACAACTACGAGGTCATCGACCTGGGCGTGATGGTGCCCGCGGCGAAGATCCTTGACGTGGCGGTGGCCGAGGGCGCCGACGCGGTGGGCCTGTCCGGCCTGATCACCCCGTCCCTGGACGAGATGGTCAACGTGGCCGCGGAGATGGAGCGCCGGGGGCTGAAGCTGCCGCTGCTGATCGGCGGCGCGACCACCTCCCGCCAGCACACCGCGGTGCGCATCGCCCCCGCCTACCAGGCCACCACGGTGCACGTGCTCGACGCCTCCCGGGTGGTGGGCGTGGTCTCGGACCTGATGGACGAGGACCGCGCCGAGGAACTGGCCGAGCGCAACCGGGTCGACCAGGACCGCCTGCGTGAGCAGCACGAGGCCAGGGAGTCCAAGCCGGTGCTGCCGGTGGAGGTGGCCCGCGCCAACTTCGAGCCGGTGTCCTTCGAGAACCTGCCGGTGCCGGAGTTCACCGGCATCCGCACCGTCTCCCCTGACCTGCCCACCCTGCGCACCATGATCGACTGGCAGTTCTTCTTCCTGGCCTGGGAGCTGAAGGGCAAGTACCCGAAGATCCTGGAACAGCCGGTGGCCAAGGAACTCTTCGACGAGGCCAACGTCCTGCTCGACCAGATCATCGCCAACGGCAGCCTCACCGCCCAGGGCGTGTACGGCTACTGGCCCGCGCACAGCGAGGGCGACGACATCGTGGCGGGCACCCCGGCCGGCGAGATCCGCTTCCCCATGCTCCGCCAGCAGACGGAGAAGCCGGAGAACCGCCCGAACCGGTGCCTGGCCGACTACATCGCCCCGGCGGGCGACCACCTCGGCGGCTTCGCGGTGGCCATCCACGGCGCGGAAACCCTGGCCGCCGGCTTCGAGGCCAACCACGACGACTACCGCTCCATCATGGTCAAGGCACTGGCCGACCGCCTGGCCGAGGCCTTCGCCGAGTACATCCACCTGGAAGCCCGCCGCGCCTGGTACGAGCCCGGTACCGAGCCGGTGCTGGCCGACCTGCACGCCGAGCGCTTCCGCGGCATCCGCCCGGCCTTCGGCTACCCGGCCAGCCCCGACCACAGCCAGAAGCAGGAGCTGTTCGAGCTGCTGGCGGCGGAAAAGGTGGGGCTGGGCCTGACCGAGTCGTTCGCGATGACCCCGGCGGCGGCGGTCAGCGGTCTGCTGTTCGCCAACGAGGGCGCCAAGTACTTCACGGTGGGCCGTCTCGGCAAGGACCAGGTCGAGGACTACGCCAAGCGTCGCGGCATGCCGCTGACCGAGGTCGAGCGCTGGCTGCGCCCCAACCTGGGCTACGAGCCGGGCGCGAGCTGATCCCGGTGGGGCCGAGCCACCCGGCGCGGCCCCACCCTCAGTGCGAGAACAGGTCGACAGCAACGGGCACCTCCCCCTGGTGTCGCCCGCATCGGCGGCCGGCGGTCGCGGTCCCGCACCGCTTGCCGTTCGACCCCATCGCGCCACACCGCGACGCTGGATCGTGCGCATGGCACAGCCCGGTGGCCCCGGCCGGGATCGGACACGGCCGCCCGGCCCGGGTCATCGCCTGACATGGTGGCCCCGCACCGGTGCTGCGCCGAGGTGGCCGGGTCGGTGGCGCGCCCATCACCTCCCGCACCCCGCGACTGGCCAGCCGATCGGCCCGCTCGTTGCCCGGATGCCCCGAGTGCCCCTTGACCCAGTGCCACCCGGCCTGGTGCGGCGCGAGCGCGAGGTCCAGCTGCTGCCACAGATCAGCGTTCTTCACCGGCCGCCGGTCCCTGGTCAGCCAGCCGTTGGCCTTCCACCGGGGCAGCCAGGACAGGACGCCGTCGCGCACGTAGGTGCTGTCGGTGTAGATGCGGAGCACGGCGGGCCGGGTCAGCACCCGCAGGGCCTGGATGGGCGCCATCAGCTCCATCCGGTTGTTCGTGGTCGGACCGGGATCGCCGCCGTGCAGATCGCGTTCCCGTGGCCCACAACGCAGTACCGCACCCCAGCCACCAGGGCCGGGATTCCCACTGCACGCGCCGTCGGTGTAGATCTCGATGACCTGTTCGGAGTTCATGGGGCGAAGGTATGACCACGCTGCCGACGCGTTCGCACAGCGAAACTTTGTTCGTTATCGGGGTGGTTGGCGGCTGTTTCGGGGTCGTGTGCCCGAGGGTGAGCCCGGCGGATCCCTTGGGCGGCAACGGAAGGGCTGGGTCCCAGGTATCAGTCGACCTGGCCGGTCACGTCAGCGGCGACGGCCAGGACGCGCTGGACCAGGTGGTCCGGCAGGTTCGTGTGTTCGCCGAGCCAGCGAACCCATTCCGGCAGCAGCGCCCGCACCGAGTGGGAGAAGTCGGCGTCGGCCCAGTCGCCGATCAGGCGCAGCTGGAAGTCGATCCTGCGGGGCGAGATCCGGTACGCGGTCTCGGGAAGCGTTCCTTCCAGCCACTCCTCGGCCAGTGCCTCGACGGTCTCCTCATCCGGCGCGAGACCGTGCCGCAGGGAGTACCAGTCCCGGAACTGGTCGACCATCGGCCGCACGTCGATGTAGTGGTACAGCGAGACAATCTCGGGCAGGGGTTTGCCGTGGTGGTGAAACGCATCGATAAGATCGATTACCCGGCGGCCGGACCGGAACACGTTGTCCGTGACCTGACGTGCGGGCGCCTCCGTGCCGGAGATGTCGTCCAGCTCCAGGTGAAACAGCGGCAGCAGTTCATCCGGCGAGGCCACGGGGTGGGGCAGGCTGTCCGCTGCGGTGTCGCCGACGGCGGCCCGCCAAGCCTCGGCGGCCTGGTGCATGTCGTCGTGCACGCCGGGCTCGACCAGGTCGACGAAACCACTGACGTCCACATCGAAAAGGAACACCGAGGTGTCCGCTTCCCGCGGATAGGAGACTTCGGCGATCAGGGCAAGTCGAGTGCCGTAGGCGTCCACCATCCGCCACACCTGGCCGGTCGCCTTGATCTTCGCGAGCTGCCGGAGCCATTTCGGTTGAGTCCGCGAGGTCGAACCGCCGATCCGGCTTCGCCGGGCGCGGTTGAGCGCGGCCTGCGTCGTCGCCGCGAGTGCCGGTGATCCGATCGAGGTCAGACCGTACGACAACCGCCACAGCGCGTCCGCGTCCGTGCTGGTCCGCGCCAGCCGCGCCGCGGCTTCCTCCGCCACCAGGCAGAACCAGCGGGGCAGCTGGTTCCCGGCGTCCCCAGTCTCGCTGGCTTGTCGCAGCGCCGAGCCCAGAAGTTCAGCGGTCAGCTGTTCCAGCTCACGTGGCCGGTTCGCCGCGACGAGACCGGGTGCCTCCGCGAGCACCATGGCGGTGGCGGGACCGAACCAGCTGGGCTCCGGGGACGGCTCAGCGGCCCGGTCCTCGTAGTCGAAGGGGCCCGGGGCGGACTCGTCGTGCAGGTCAACGGGAAAGTCCGGGTCAGCGAGAAAGTCCGGCTCGGCGATATCGTGATCCTGAGCGCGCTTCTTGCCCTTCTTCTTCCGTCCACGAGAAACCGGCGACATGTCACGGGAGAGTAGTGGGTGTACACCGCGCCGCCCTGGCCGGAGTCAGTGGTGTCCGAGTTCCCCCAGCGCGGTGATGGCGCTTCGTCGTCATCGGCGAGTAGCCCGCGGTGAGGCGCACAGGTGGCGATGCCCCGAGGCGAGCCCAGCCAGTACCCGCGGCAAAGGCGCACCAGAGCCGCAGGTATCACCAGCGGGTTCGCGCTACTCCGACGGGCTCGGCCCCTTCGTCCCAGGCGTTTATTACGGAGCGATGCGCCAGAGAGCGTCTAGCGGCAGGGCTTTTGGAGTGTCACCAGGCGACTAGCTCACCAGCCGCGGTCGCGCCACTCCGGCACGCTCGCCCGCTCCGCCCCCAGCGTCGAGTCATCCCCGTGCCCCGGATAAAACCAGGTCTCATCCGGCAGGTAATCGAACAACCGCTCCGACACATCGCCGATCAGCGACTGGAAATTCTCCGGCGAGGTCGTCTTCCCCACCCCGCCAGGGAACAGCGAATCCCCGGTGAACAGGTGCGCGGTCCCTTCCGGGTCCCGGTACAGCAGGGCGATCGAGCCCGGGGTGTGGCCGCGCAGGTGGATCACTTCGAGTTCGCTGTCGCCGATCTGGACCGTGTCGCCGTGTTCCACCAGGAAGTCCGCTGGGACCGGGAGGGGTTCCGCGTCCAGGGGGTGGACCACTGTCTGGGCGCCGGTGGCGCCGGCTACGGCGCCCAGGGCCTGCCAGTGGTCGGGGTGTTGGTGGGTGGTGACGATGGTGCGGAGGCGGGGGCGGTCGGCGTCATGGCCCAGCAGGTCCATGAGGCGTTCCGAGTCGTTGGCGGCGTCGATCAGGAGGGCGTCGCCGGTGGCGCGGCACACCAGGAGGTAGGCGTTGTTGTTCCAGTCTCCGCCTACGGACAGTTTGGTGATCGTCAGGTGGGCCAGGGTGCGGCGGGCGGCTGGGCCGCCCGGCTCGACGTGGCCGATGTAGTTCTCGATGACCTCCACGGGAGCAACCCTAAGCCCCGTTGCGGAAAGCTATCGACCGGTGCCGTTTTTTGTGGGCATTCGGGGGTTGGCTGCCTCTTCAGGTCACGCTCAGCAACGGGGCTTAGGGTTGGGCTGCAAACGATCACCAGACCTCCCAGACCCCTCTGTGAGCGACGTGCCGAACTCCTCCATCGCAGCCGCGACACCAGCGTCACTGACACCGACGCCGCCCAAGGCGGCCAAGGCCCGTCATGTCAGCTGGGACCTCATCCGGGTCCTCGCCGTGACCGCGGTCCTGTTACAGCACGCCACCAATCTCGGGCCGCACGACCACCCCGAGCTGGGTGGCATGCCGTTCCGGTTCGGCATCCAGGTCGGGGCGAACAGTCTGCTGGTGATTTCCGCCTACTTCACCGCGCGGACGTTGGCGCGTGGGCGTTCCGGCCGTTTTGTCTGGCACAAGCTGGCCCGGCTGCTCCCCGCCTACTGGCTCGCCGCCACCGTCACCTACCTGCTGCGCACCAACATCGCGCCTGCGGACTGGACCGGCGGCCTGGACTGGCACGACTACCTGGCCAACCTCGTCCTGCTCCAGGCGCGCATCCCGGACGCCGACTTCATCGACATCAGCTACTGGACCCTCCAGCTGCAGATGACCGCCTTCGTGGTGGCCGCGGTGCTGGCCGCCTGCTGGAAATGGTCCTATCGGGACCTTCGGGTGTTGTGCTGGGTGCTGGTGCTCGCCCCACTGCCGCTGAGCTGGCTGCGGGAGCACTCGCACTCGCTGGACTGGTGGTTCGGCACGTTGCAGCTCAACCGCACCCACCTGTTCGCGGTCGGCCTGGCCGTCTGGCTGTGGTCCCGCCGCCGGATCAGCCCGGTCCAGTTCGGACTGCTGCTCACCGCGGCCGCCGCGGCCCAGGAATGGCATCTCGGCGAACCAGGGGGAGCGGCCGCGCTGGCGGTCATGGTGGGGCTGATGGCGCTGGCCGCGCGGCGGCCGGTGTGGGATCTGCCGGTGCTGCGCTCACTCGGCCGTCCGCTGGCCTGGCTGGCCGGCATCTCCTTCGGCGTGTACCTGGTCAACTACCAGGTCGGCTCGCTGATCTCGTTGGGGCTCAAGCGAATCGGCGTCGACTCCTGGTTCCGCCTGATCCTGGTGCTCGGCTCGCTCGTGCTGCTCGGCTGGCTGCTCACCCGGCTGGTGGAGAAGCCGGTGTTCCGGCTGCTCACCACCAGCAGGGTGCGACGTCGCCGTCAGAGCCAGCGCGGCAGCTCCGGCACAGTGCCGGACAACGCGGTGCCGTCGCCGCGACCGGTCAGCCAGGCCAGCATGGCGGGCGCGTCCCCGCGCACCACCGCCGCGGGCGAGTCCGATCCGTCCAGCGTCCAGACCCGCTGACCGCCCTCGGGCAGCTCGACCTCCAGCCGCAGCGCGGGCGCGCCCGGCCGTTCCCCGTACACCGCCAGCGAACTGCCGATCAGCTCGCCGAGCACCGCCGGGTCGATATCGGTGAATTCCACGCCGATGTTCAGGTCCACCAGGTGCACCCACACCTCGCGCACCCGCAGCCATGGGATCTCGTGCGCCACGAACTGGGTGCCGGTGGTGTGCTGGATCTCCGCGGTCCAGGCTGTCTCGGACAGCGCCCGCGCCGCCGCGGCGAACCGCTCGCTCGCGGCCACCAGGTCTTCCTGGAGCAGCCGCAGCTTGCGGTTGGCGCCCTCCTCGATATCGGCGTCCCGGTCCGCGCGACTGGCGTACATCGGGTGCTCGACCCCGGTGCGGGCCCAGATCACCAGGTTCAGCAGGGCATCGGCGTTGCGGGCCAGGTGGGTCAGCAGGTGACCCCGGCTCCAGCCCGGTAATCCGCTCGCGCCGCGTGCGCCCGCGTCACCCAGTTCGGTGACAGCTCGCAGCAGGCGCTCGTCCGCGTGTTCCAGCGCGTCCAGGGCAGTGCCGGCCCTGGCGGCGGCATCGGCGGGACTACGGCGCGGTGATGGCACGGAAACTCCCGAAAGCTGGCGTGCTAGTCCGGTCATGGCGCCCCTCCCCGACTCGGTAGGCGTGATCCGGTGTGCGTGACGAAGTCCTTGATCCTAGGAGCCCAGGCTACTCACCCGCTTCGCCCGAATGTGGTGCTCACATAGTGGAAATTGTGGCTTTCGGACACCCCAAGGCTGTTTGATCTGCACGAGATGACCCACCCTGAACCGCTGGAGGCCCCTGTGTCCACAACAGACACCCCGGCGGCGCCGAGCCCGGCCGACCGCCGCAAGGGCCTGGTCGCCGCGGCGATCGGCAACGGCCTGGAGTGGTTCGACTGGAACGCCTACGCGATCTTCGCGGTGTTCTTCGCGCCCCAGTTCTTCCCCAAGGACGACCCGACCGCGGGCACCCTCAGCACCCTGCTGATCTTCGCCGTCGGCTTCTTCTTCCGCCCGCTCGGCGGCGCCCTGCTGGCCGCCTTCACCGACCGGCACGGCCGCCGCGCCGGACTCAGCCTCTCGGTGATCCTGATGGCGGGCGGCAGCCTGCTGATCGCGGTCTCGCCGACCTACGAGCAGGCCGGCCTGCTCGCGCCGATCCTGCTGCTGCTGGCCCGGATCGCCCAGGGCCTGTCCACCGGCGGCGAGTTCGCCTCCTCCTCCACCTACCTGGCCGAACTGGCCCCGCCGGGACGCCGCGGCTTCTACGGCAGCTTCATCTACGTCAGCACCACCCTGGGCACCATCGCCGCGACCCTGCTGCTGACCCTGCTCAGCGCCACCCTCGGCCGCGAGGAACTGTCCGCCTGGGCCTGGCGGATCCCGTTCGCGATCGGCGCGCTGCTCGGGGTGTACGGCCTCTACCTGCGACGCACCCTGGAGGAGACCGAGGCGTTCCTGCTCGGCAAGGACCGCAGGGTGGCCCGGCCCACACTGGAGGTGCTGCGCCGCCACCCAGGTGCCGCGCTGCGCGTGGTCGGGTTCACCGCCGGCGCGACCGCCGCGTATTACACCTTCGCCGTCTACCTGCCCACCTACGCGCAGAAGGCGCACGGCATGGCGCCCGCCGGCGCGCAGTGGGCCTCGGTGGCCGCCCAGGTGCTGATGGTGCTGATCCTGCCCCTGTTGGGTTCGCTTTCCGACCGGATCGGGCGAAAGCCGCTGTTGATCGTGTTCGCCGCGGGATTCCTGCTGCTGGTCGTGCCGTTGTTCGGACTCATCTCCAGCGCGCCGCTGTCACTCTTCCTGGTGATGTCCGGTGGCCTGCTGCTGTTCGCCTGTTACGGAGCGGTGGCACCGGTGGCGATGGCCGAGCTGTTCCCCACCGAGGTCCGCTCCGCGGGCCTGGGCCTGCCCTACTCGCTGACCGTGGCGTTGTTCGGCGGCACCGCGCCCTACGTCGTCGAACAGCTGACCGCGGCGGGCTCCGGCGGCCTGTACCCTTGGTATATCGCAGTGTTGTGCCTGGTCAGCCTCGTGGTGTACGTCACGTCGAAGGAGACCAGGGACGTGAGCCTGGCCCGTGCCGGAGCCGCCACCTAAGATCGTTCGAACACCTGCGCGAACGAATGTCGGTGGGTCGTCTTAGCATGGTGGCTCCAGCCCTGCCCTAGACCGCAAGACCCTTGTGAAGGGACTCCACCTCAGTGGCCGACCGTCTCGTCGTTCGTGGCGCACGCGAGCACAACCTCCGCGGAGTCGATATCGACCTGCCGCGCGACAGCATGATCGTGTTCACCGGGCTCTCGGGCTCCGGTAAGTCGAGCCTGGCCTTCGACACGATCTTCGCCGAGGGCCAGCGCCGGTACGTCGAGTCGCTCTCGGCCTATGCCCGGCAGTTCCTCGGCCAGATGGACAAGCCGGACGTCGACTTCATCGAGGGCCTCTCGCCCGCGGTGTCCATCGACCAGAAATCCACCAGCCGCAACCCGCGCTCCACCGTCGGCACCATCACCGAGGTCTATGACTACCTGCGGCTGCTCTACGCGCGCGCGGGCAAGCCGCACTGCCCGGTCTGTGGCGAGCTGATCAGCAAGCAGAGCCCGCAGCAGATCGTGGACCAGGTGCTGGCCATGGGCGAGGGCGAGCGGTTCCAGGTGCTGGCGCCGATCGTGCGTGGTCGCAAGGGCGAGTTCGTCGACCTGTTCGAGCAGCTCCAGTCCCAGGGCTACTCGCGGGCCAGGGTGGACGGCACGGTGCACTCGCTGGCCGAGCCGCCGAAGCTGAAGAAGCAGGAGAAGCACGACATCGCGGTGGTCATCGACCGGCTCGCGGTGAAGTCCAATGCCAAGCAGCGGCTCACCGACTCGGTGGAGACCGCGCTGCGGCTGGCCGACGGGCTGGTCGTGCTGGAGTTCGTGGACAAGCCCGAGGACGACCCGCACCGCGAGCGCCGCTTCTCCGAGCACCTGGCCTGCCCGAACGCGCACCCGCTGGCCGTGGACGACCTGGAGCCGCGGTCGTTCTCGTTCAACTCGCCCTACGGCGCCTGCCCGGACTGCACCGGCATCGGCGTGCGCAAGGAGGTCGACCCGGAGCTGGTCGTGCCCGACGACGAGCTGTCCCTGGCCGAGGGCGCGGTGGCGCCGTGGGCCAGCGGGCAGGCCGCCGAGTACTACGGGCGGCTGCTGGAATCGCTGGCCGAGACCATCGGCTTCCGGATCGACGCGCCGTGGAAGCGGTTGTCCTCGGCCGCGCAGAAGGCGGTGCTGCACGGCGTCGACAAGCAGGTGCACGTCCGCTACCGCAACAAGTACGGCCGCGAGCGCTCCTACTACGCCAACTTCGAGGGCGTGATCCCGTTCCTGGAGCGGCGGCAGGAGCAGACCGAGTCCGACTACATGCGGGAGAAGTACGAGGGCTACATGCGGGAGGTGCCGTGCCCGGCCTGCCGTGGCACCCGCCTCAAGCCGGAGATCCTCGCGGTCACCCTCGGCCACCGCACCCAGGGCGACAAGTCCATCGCGGACGTCTGCGCGATGAGCGTGCGCGACTGCGCCGACTTCCTCAACGGGCTGCAGCTGGACCGGCGGCAGAAGATGATCGCCGCCGCGGTGCTCAAGGAGGTGCAGGCCCGGCTCGGCTTCCTGCTCGACGTGGGTCTGGACTACCTGTCGCTGGACCGGGCCTCCGGCACGCTCTCCGGCGGCGAGGCGCAGCGCATCCGGCTGGCCACCCAGATCGGGTCCGGGCTGGTCGGCGTGCTGTACGTGCTGGACGAGCCGTCCATCGGCCTGCACCAGCGGGACAACCACCGGCTGATCGAGACGCTGACCAGGCTGCGCGATCTGGGCAACACGCTGATCGTGGTCGAGCACGACGAGGACACCATCCGCACCTCGGACTGGGTGGTCGACATCGGCCCCGGCGCGGGTGAGCACGGTGGTCAGGTGGTGCACAGCGGGCCGTACGAGCAGCTGCTGACCAACCCGCGCTCGGTCACCGGGCAGTACCTGTCCGGGGCCAGGGAGATCCCGATGCCCGCGCTGCGGCGGCCGGTGGACAACCGGCGGCAGCTGACCGTGGTCGGCGCGCGCGAGCACAACCTGCGCGGCATCGACGTGGACTTCCCGCTGGGCTGCCTGGTCTCGGTCACCGGGGTGTCGGGGTCGGGCAAGTCGACGCTGGTCAACGACATCCTGGCGACCGTGCTGGCGAACAAGCTCAACGGCGCGCGGCAGGTGCCGGGGCGGCACACCCGGGTCACCGGGCTGGAGCACGTGGACAAGCTGGTGCGGGTCGACCAGTCGCCGATCGGGCGCACCCCCCGGTCCAACGCGGCCACCTACACCGGGGTGTTCGACCACGTCCGCAAGCTGTTCGCGGCCACCACCGAGGCGAAGGTGCGCGGCTACCAGCCGGGCCGGTTCTCCTTCAACGTCAAGGGCGGCCGCTGCGAGGCGTGCGCGGGCGACGGCACCATCAAGATCGAGATGAACTTCCTGCCGGACGTGTACGTGCCGTGCGAGGTGTGCAAGGGCGCCCGGTACAACCGGGAGACCCTGGAGGTGCACTACAAGGGCAAGACCATCGCCGAGGTGCTGGACATGCCGATCGAGGAGGCCGCTGGCTTCTTCGAACCGGTGAACGCGATCTACCGGCACCTGCGCACGCTGGTCGACGTCGGGCTGGGCTACGTGCGGCTGGGACAGCCGGCGCCGACCCTCTCCGGTGGTGAGGCGCAGCGGGTGAAGCTGGCCAGCGAGCTGCAGAAGCGCTCCACCGGCAAGACGGTCTACATCCTGGACGAGCCGACCACCGGTCTGCACTTCGAGGACATCCGCAAGCTGCTGCTGGTGATCAACGGCCTGGTGGACAAGGGCAACACGGTGATCGTGATCGAGCACAACCTCGACGTGATCAAGACCTCGGACTGGCTGATCGACATGGGTCCGGAGGGTGGTTCGGGCGGCGGCATGGTGGTGGCCACCGGCACGCCGGAGGACGTGGTGGACGTGCCGGAGAGCTACACCGGCCAGTTCCTCGCCGCGCTGCTGGCCAAGCAGGCGGGCGAGGTCCGCGCCGAGCCGAGGGCCGCCACCAACGGCAAGGCCAAGACCAACGGCGCCAAGGCAGCCACGCCGGCCAAGTCCACCGGGAAGGACGCCGCTCCGGCGAAGTCCACCGGCAAGGACGCGGCGAAGACGGCGGGCACCGCCAAGACGGCCGCCGCCAAGAACGGCGCGGCGGCCAAGAACGGCGCCAAGACGAAGGCCAAGGCCGGGGCACGCTGACGGCAGACCCGCCGGGCCGATCCGACTGGTCGGCCCGGCGGGTGCCGTCGAGTTGGCCAAAGTGGGACGCCCGGTTGGGCAAACTGGGCGTACGACTTGGGCCAACTCGACGCTGGCGGGCTAGCTGCCGGGGCGGATCAGGCGGTGTTCGTAGGCCCAGATCACCGCGTGCACGCGGTCGCGCAGGCCCAGTTTGGCCAGTACGCGGCTGACGTGGATCTTCACCGTGCCCTCGGACAGGAACAGGCCGGCGGCGATCTCCGCGTTGGCGGCGCCGCGGGCCAGCCAGAGCAGCACCTCGCGTTCGCGGCTGGTCAGCGCGGCGGCCGGATCGGCGGTGGCCGGGCCGGGCAGGTCGGGGGCGATGTGGTCGAGCAGCCTGCGGGTGGTGGAGGGGGCGATCACCGCCTCGCCCTGGTGCACGGTGCGGATCGCGGCCAGCATCTCCTCGGCGGTGCCGTCCTTGAGCAGGAACCCGCTGGCCCCGGCGCGCAGGGCGGCGAAGGCGTGTTCGTCCAGGTCGAAGGTGGTCAGCATGATCACCTTGGGCGCGGGGCCGGGGCGGGCCAGGAGCCGGCGGGTGGCTTCGACGCCGTCCAGGCGGGGCATCCGGACGTCCATCAGCACCACATCGGCCGGGGTGGTGGCGAGGACGTCCAGGGCTTCGATGCCGTCGGCGGCCTCGCCGACCACCCGCAGGTCCGGCTGGGACCGGACCACCAGCACACAGCCGGTGCGGACCAGGTCCTGGTCGTCGACCACCACCACCCGGATGGTCAAGGCCGCACCGGCAGCCAGGCGCTCACCAGGAACCCGCCGTCCGGTCCCGGTCCGATGGTCAGCGTGCCGCCCACGGCCTCGGTTCGCGCGCGCATCCCGGTCAACCCGTGTCCCTCCGCTCCGCTCGGTCCGGCCCCATCATCGATCACGGTCACGGTGAGGCCCGCGGTGGACCAGGCCAGGTAGACCACGGCCGCATTCGCCCCGGCGTGCCGCAGGGTGTTGGTCAGCGCCTCCTGGACCACCCGGTAGGCGGCGAGTTCGGTGGTGGCGCCCAGCTCGCGGCCCTGCCCGTGCTCGCTGAGGCGGACCGGCAGCCCGGTGGCGCGGACCCCGGCCACCAGGTCCGGCAGTTCGGCGAGACCGGGTTGCGGGCGCCGGTCCGCCGGGGCGCCGGGGTGGTCCGCGCGCAGCACGCCGAGCAGGCCGCGCATATCGGTCAGCGCGGCTCGGGCGGTGTCCTCGACCACCCGCAGCGCCGCCAGGGCCAGGTTCGGCGCGTACCGGCCGCCCTTGGCCTGGCTGACGATCACCGCGAGGGAGTGCGCGATGACATCGTGCATCTCGGCGGCGATCCGGACCCGCTCGGCCAGCCGGGACTGCTTGGCCAGGGTCGCCATCCGGGTCCGGTGCGCCAGGCCCAGGCTCCACGCGGCGAACACCATCGTGAGCAGCCCACCGGCCAGCAGCAAGGTCGGCACGGGTGCGTTCGCCGCCTGGATCTGCGGCGATCCGGCGAAGGCCACGGTCCCCACCAGAGCCAGCGCGATCCCGGCGGTCAGCGCGATGGCCGGGGTGCGGCCGCGGCCGTGTGCGCAGGCGGAGTAGAGCGCGATCGGGAACACCAGGGTGGACGGCAGGAACAGGGCGAAGGCGGAGGTCAGCAGTGCCGCGCCGATGGCGAGACTGATCAGCAGGAACGCGGGCAGTGGCCGGGTGCGGCGGGCGGCCAGGGTGAGGTGGGCGGCGAACAGCGCGACCAGCAGTGGGATGGCCGTCGGGCGGGGCAGGGCGATGAGTGCGACCGGGGCGGACAAGCCGCCGAGCACCGCGCACAGCGTCGCGGCGAGCAGCGCGTCGGACACCCCCGGGCGCAGCCGCGCCAGTGCCTCGGGCCGCCAAGTCCACCGCTGGCTCATGTCAGCACCGTAGAGCGCGAGGTGCGGGCGCGGTCGGCGAATCCGAGGGTAGCCGCGCCGAGGACGACGCCGAGCAGCACCCAGCTCAGGTAGACCGCCAGCACGATCAGCGCCGCCGGGCTGCCGGTGTCGAAGGGCAGGGCGGGGCCGCCGAGGGCCGTGGACAGGGCGGCGAAGATCGGCATGGAGCCCTGGCTGATCAGGGTGGCGGCGGCCAGGGCGCCGCCGAGCAGCAGCAGGCGGCGGGGGAGGCGCCCGCCCCAGGGCTGGACCAGGGCGTGGCCGAGGGCCGCCGCGGCGGCGAAGGCGAGGACCTCGCCGAGCGGGACGGTGTTGGTGCCGTCGGCGGGCAGGGCGAGGGTGCCGCCCAGGGACCAGTACAGCTTCAGCGCCGGGTAGGGCACGGCCAGGGCGAGGGCGGCGTGGCCGAGCCGGCGCTGGTCGCCCGGTTCGGTGCGGCGTGAGCGGAGCAAGGCCAGGAGCAGGGTGGCCATGGCGAGCAGGGCGGTGCCGCGTCCGAGCACACCCGGCCAGTCGACCAGGGCGAAGTCGCCCGCGGGGATGCCGGTGGCCCAGAAGAACAGCCGGAAGCCGTCCAGGGGCAGGCCCGAGCCCGCCCACAGCAGCAGGACGCAACCGAGTGCGCCGGTGAGGGTGCGGAGGCGGCCGAACAGGGCGAGTGCGCCGAGGGCCGCGGCGGCCGGGACCAGCCAGTCGGGCACGAAGACCTGTTGGTAGGACTGGCTTCCGGGTAGCAGGGGCCGGAGCAGTGCCGCGATGAGGGCGAGTGCGAGGGCCGCGAGGGCGGGGCGGGTGAGTGGGCTGGGTGTCATGGGACCGACCCTGGCGGCGGGCGTGGTGACGGCGCGTCTGTCGGGTGGCCAGTCCGGGTCGGTCGCGCGGCCTATTCGGGCGTCTCGCTGTTCGTGGTGACCGGGGTGCTCGGGTTCTGCGCGCTGGTGCGGGGCCGGCCGCCGTCGGCGCTCGCGCCCGCCAGGGTCGATCCGGGGCGGGGCAGCCGGACCGCGGTGTTGTTCCCCGGTGTGCGATGAGGAGCCGGGGCTGGTGTTCGGGAATCTGCGGGCGGTGGCCGAATCGGCGGCGGCCAGCTGGCGGCGGAACGGCAGGCCTGGCACCGGGCCGGGGACTGGGTGCGGTACCGGGTGCGTGGCGGGCCGGGGCGCAAGGCGGCGAACGTGCAGGAGTTCTGCGCGGTGTGGGGTGCTGACTACGACTATCTGGTGGTGCTGGACGCGGACAGCGTGATGTCCGGGGCGGCCCTGCGGCAGCTGGTCGGCCTGATGGACGTCAACCCGGCGGCCGGACTGATCGAGGTGCCGGGCGCGCCGGTGGGCGGGCGGGCGGTGTTCGCGCGGCTGCAGCAGTTCGCGGCCGCGGTGTACGGGCCGATCTCGGCGTGGGGCAACCGGGTCTGGCAGCGTGGGAACGCGAACTACCACGGGCACAACGCGATCATCCGGATCGCGCCGTTCCGGGCGCACTGCCGGTTGCCGGAGTTGCCGGGCGGTCCACCGTTCGGCGGCGAGATCCTCAGCCACGACTTCGTGGAGGCCGCGCTGTTGCGGCGGGCGGGCTGGGAGGTGTGGTCGGCGCCGGAACTGGGTGGCGGTTACGAGTCCGCGCCGCCGACGATCGTCGAGTACGCGCGCCGGGATCGCCGGTGGTGCCAGGGAAATCTGCAGCACCTGCGAGTGATCACCTGGCCTGGCCGCACCGTCACCAGTCGGTTGCACCTGGGGCGGACTGTGCGCGGTGTACCCGGCGTTGCTGACCGGGTGGCTGGTGCCGGTGCTGGCCGCGTGGCTGGGCGCGGCCGGGTTGTCGGCGGTGACCGGGCGGCGGAGCAGGCGGACCTTGTTGCTGGGCACCGAACTAGAGCGGCGGCCCGGCCCGGTGTTGCGCCGGGCCGCCGTGCTCCGGGTGGGTTGCCGGGTCAGACGTGCGTGCTCAACCAGGTCAGCACCGCCTGCTGGAACTGTGGCGCCGAGGGGTGCAGGTTGAGGTCGTGGCCCACTCCTGGCGCGACGTAGGCCGAGACGTTGGGCGCATGCGAGTAGTAAGCGCTTTCCGTGTGCAGCACGGTGGTCGCGCTGGCACAGTTGGTGGCGCCGGTGCCGCAGAACAGCTTGTCCGAGCCGCCCACGGCCAGCAGCACCGGCGCGTTGATCAGCGCCGAGTACGGCGGGATGATGCCGACGCCGAGCGAATCCGCTGTTTCCAGTGCGCTGAGCACGTCCTTGGTCTGCTCGTCCACCGCCAGCATGCCGGGATCGACCACCCCGGGATCGTGGAAGAGCACCCCGCGCTTGTTCGGTTTGCTGGTCAGGTAGGTCGGGTCGTAGCCGCCGCCGGAGAGCTGCGGGTCGAGCATGGCCGGGTGGATCTCGGTGAGTGCGGTGGCCAGGTTGACCAGGTTCGGCTGGTGCGTCATGCCGGTGAGCACCACCCCGTCCACGTCCCGGTGCGTGCCCGCCTCCAGCACCGAGATCGCCGAGCCGATCGAGTGTCCGATGAGGACGACCTTGGCGAAGGAACCGCGCAGGGTCTGGATCACCTTGTGCACGGCCTGGGCCTGCATCAGCGCGGTGACCAGGATGCTCGGCGGCCGGGAGCTGTCCCCGCTGCCCAGCCGGTCCACCACCGCGGTGGCGTACCCGGCGGCGTTCATCGCCTTGCGGAAGTTGTAGGTGCCCTCCTGGTACGGGAAGTCCCAGTAGGCGTGGTTGTAGGTGCCGCCGGGCACCATCACCAGCACCTTGGTGGCACCGGCCGGGGTGCACAGGGTGCCGCGCATGTGGTGCTGGGTGAGCAGCACCGTGATGCTCGCCTCGATGGGCTGACAGACCGGATCGGGAGTGGCGGATGCGGTTGAGGGGACGAGGAGCTGGGCCAGCAGAACGGTGAAAACCAGACCCAGCAAGCGGGTCAGGACCGACCGTTGACGCATGGGACCTCCGGGTCTCGACAAACGGAAACGACTTGCGCGCAGCCATGGTCGAGGGGTCACCGGAGGGCTGGGTTCGGCCGAACGGGTGCTGACCCGGTCCGACACCACGATGTGATCGGTTCGCGTCCGGGGCTCAGCGGGCGCGGCGCTGCTCCACGATTCCCCGGTGCAGCAACAGGAATCCGGCCAGGCCCATCAGCACCCCGGCCAGCACGATGGGTTGCGGGCCGTAGAGGAAGCCGAGCACGGTCGAGCCGGAGCTGTTCATCCCGCTGAAGTACATGAGTTCCTGCCCGGCCAGCGCGAGCCCGGTGAACAGCGGACCCAGCGCCAGTGGCAGCGCGCCCCGGTCGGCCAGCAGCGGGGCCACCGCGCCCGCGGCCAGGATCACCGCGACGATCACCAGGATCATGATCAGCCCGGCGGGCAGGCGTTCGGCCGCGGTGAGCAGGGCGCGCACACTGCCGCCCGCCAGTTCGTGCGCGAGCACCGTGCCGGTGGCCAGTAGCAGGCAGATCACCGCGCCACTGAACAGTCGGCGGCGTACGGTGGCGGCCGCGATGCCCAGCACCAGTCCGGTGGCCGCGATCGGCAGGATCGGGGTGGCCGCCATGGTCATCGCGTAGTAGGCCGCGACCAGTGGCGCGCTGGAGGCCAGCGAGGCCGCGGTGACCAGGATCGCGATGCCCAGCACGCCGATCCCGGCGGCCACGCCTACCGCGATGGTGGCCGCCAGGGTGATCGAGGCGGCCACGCCGACCTCGGTCATCGACTTCGGCCCTGCCGGGAAGAACGAGCTGATCACCTTGGGCAGCAACGGAAGCGGACTGGCGTAGAGGCCGAGCCTGAGCATCCGGCGGTCCGGCGGGTACTCGGCGGGCTCACGCAGCCGCCCGGTGGTCACCGCCAGCACCGCGAGCACCGCGCCGATCAGGCCGAGCGCGGTCAGCAGCGCCACCGCGCCGTCCGGCGGCGGCGGGCCGGGCACCGGGGCCGGGCGGCCGAACAGGATCCGGCTGAACAGCTCCGCGCCGATCATCGCCGAGACCACCGCGGCCGCCGCGGCCCGCGCGCCGGAGCGGGCCAGGTGCTGGGCCGCGCCCAGGATGCCCGCGATCAGCAGGGATCCGCCCATGGTGCCGCTGGCGGTGAGGGTGTCGATCAGCCCGACCTGGCCTGCCGCGTACTGGTCCGGCCAGCTGGTCTCGTGCAGCAGGGTCGGCCAGATCCGCACCACCGCCGCGGGCAGTCCGGCCAGCACCCCGGCCAGCAGCAGCCAGGGCCAGCGCCGGATCAGGCAGAGCCCGGCGGCGATGCCGATCACCCCGGCCACCGTGGTCACCAGCTGGCTGAAGTGCAGCTCCAGCGTGGGCCGGGTGGACAGGTCGGTCAGGTGCCGGGCTTCCGGGCCGATCAGGCCGATCAGGCCGGCGATGCCGGCCAGTACCACCGCGGTGATGATCCGGGGACCGAGTTGCCTGGGCCGCCGGTCCGGGTCGGCGATGCGGAGGGTGGCGGCCCCGGGGGTCATAGCCAGCACGCTAGCGGCACCCCCGGCGGCCACCGGAAGAGCGGAATCGGAAACTTTGGGGTGCCCTGACCTTCGAGTTCCCGATCAGCCCTTCGCCGTCAGCGAGGACCTGGCCAGCACGTAGGCGGCCAGCATCTGCTTGTGCTCGTCGGTGTCGATGCCGCCGAGGTGCAGCACCACCGCGCCCTTGGGCGTGGACACGGCCAGCGCGCGCTGGAACCGCTCGCCGCCGTTGATCGGGTCGGGCAGCTTGTAGCTCACCTCGGCCGCGGCCAGCGAGCCCGCCGCGGTGGTGCGGATCTCCTGCTTGCCCGCCTTCTTCTCCCCGGTCATGAAGTTCTCCAGGGCCTTGCTCGCGTCCAGGGTGGACTTGCTGGTCCAGACCCGCAGGAAGCCGATGTTGCCCGCCGGCTTGGCGTCGACCTCGCAGGCCACCAGGAAGTCGCCCTGCTTGCCCATCACGGTCGAGGTGGACTCGGCCACGGTCTTGGCCACCCACAGCTTGCCCAGCTCGAAATCGACCGGCAGCTGGCAGGCCGCGGAGACCTTGCCGCCGGACTCGGCCACCTTCACATCGTCGAACCAGGGTTCACCCGGTTTGGCGATGGCGGAAGTAGGGGCGGCGGCCGATGAGGTCGCGGCCGAGGTGCCCGCCGAGGAGGTCGGGGCGCCCGTACCGGCGCCCTGCCCGCCACAGCCAGTGAGCAGCAGGGCGAGCAGGGCAGCGGTCGCCGGCACGCTGAAACGCGCGTTCATGATCAGGTTCCCCCAGGTCAAAGGTGCTTGCCGGGGGTGACCCTAACCCGGGATCAACCGATGAGCACACTCAGAATCGCGGCCACCCCGAAGCCGACCAGGGACAAGATCGTCTCCAGCACGGTCCAGGTCTGCAGCGTCTCCTTGGTGGGGATGCCGAAGTACTTGGAGACGATCCAGAACCCGCCGTCGTTGACGTGCGAGGCGATGATGGACCCGGCCGCGATGGCCGCGCCGATCAGCGCCAGCTGCGGCTGGGAGTACCCGGCGTCGGTGAGCAGCGGCGCCACGATCCCGGCGGTGGTGACGATGGCCACCGTGGCCGAGCCCTGGGCGATGCGCAGTCCGCAGGCGATCACGTAGGACAGCACGATGAACGGCAGTCCCGCGTCGGAGAGCGTGCCGGCCAGGGCCTTGCCCACGCCGGTGGCCGAGAGCACCGCGCCGAAGAACCCGCCTGCGCCGATCACCAGCAGGATCATGCCGACCGGGCGCAGCGCGGCCCCGGTCATGTCGCCGATCTCCTTGCCGGTCATGCCCCGCCGGGTGCCCAGCAGCCACAGCGCCAGCAACAGCGCGATGGTCAGCGCGATCGCCGGGTTGCCGAAGAAGGTGAGCACGTTGAGCACCTGGTTGCCCTTGGGCAGCAGCACACTGCCGAAGGTGGCGCCCAGGATCAGCACCAGCGGCAGGCCGATGATGAAGCACACCAGGGCGAGCGAGGGTTCGCGGCGGTCCTTGTTCTTGTCCGCGAAGGCCGCGCCCGCGGCCACCAGCTCCTCGGCCACCGGGATGTTGATCCGCTTGCCGATCCAGCTGGAGTAGAGCACGCCACCGATCAGCCAGGCCGGGATCGCGCAGGCCAGACCCATGATGATCAGCCAGCCCAGGTCCACCTTGAGCAGTCCGGCCAGTGCGACCGGTCCGGGGTGCGGCGGCAGGAAGGCGTGCATCACGGACAGGCCTGCCAGCAGCGGCATCGCGTAGAGCACGATGGATTTGCCGCTCTGCTTGGCCGCCACGTAGACCAGCGGGGCGAGCACGAAGATGCCGATGTCGAAGAACACCGGGATGCCGAAGATCAACCCGGCCAGGCCCATGGCCAGCGGCGCGCGGTTCTCGCCGAAGAGCCCGAGCAGCTTCCGGGTGAGCACCTCGGCCCCGCCGGAGGCCTCCAGGATCGCGCCGAGCAGCGTGCCAAGGCCGATGATCGCGGCGACGTGCCCGAGCACGCCGCCGAATCCGGTCTCGATCAGCGACTCCTTGGCGGCCTGCGCCGAGCCGACCAGCCTCTCGATCGACAACCCGGCCGCGAGCGCGACCAGCACGCCCGCGATCAGCAGGGCGATGAACGGCTCCACCTTGAACTTGATGATCATGGTGAGCAGCACGGCGATGCCGACCGCGGACAGCAGCAGCAGTCCTGGTGTCGACGTTTGCAGCCAGGTGAGCAAAGGACTTCTCCCCAGGGGCGGGTGGGATTAGGGCGGGGCGAGCGCGGCGACGGGAAATGTCACCGCGTGCCGGTTGGTGTGTTGCGCACGGAACGACCGGCCAGTGCGCCGGTGTGCGTGCCGTCGTCGATCACCGGGACCCCGTTGACCACGACATGCAGAATGCCCTCCGGGCGGGTCCTCGGCGACTCGAAGGTGGCGGTGTCGCGCACCGCCGCCGCGTCGAAGAGCACCAGGTCCGCCGCGAAGCCCTCGCGGATCAGGCCGCGGTCGGTCAGCCGCAGCCGCCGGGCGGCGCGACCGGTCATGTGCGCCACGCAGTCGGCCAGCCCCAGCACCCCGAGGTCGCGGACGTAGCGGGCCAGGTAGCGCGGGAAGGTGCCCCAGGCCCGCGGGTGCGGGCGGTCGCCGACCAGCAGGCCGTCGCTGCCCACGGTGTGCGCCGGGTGCCGCATGATCGCCTGCACGTTCTCCTCGTGCCCCACGTGCATCAGGCACGAGGTGCCGAGGGATTCGGCGACCAGGGTGTCGAAGTACAGCTCGGACGGGGCGATCCCGGCCTTGGCCGCGCTGTCCCGCACCGAGAGCCCGACCAGGTGGCCGTGCAGTTCGGGTTTGCGCACCCCGTTGATCTCGATGGTGGACCAGTCCACCGGCACGCCGTGGCAGCCGTCGGAGCCGATCTCCTCCAGCTCCACCCTGATTCGCTCCCGGGTGTCCACATCGGACAGTCTGTCCAGTGCCGCGTCCAGACCGCCCGCGGTGGCCCAGCTGGGCAGCAGCGCGGACAGGTAAGTCGCGCCGGGCAGGTACGGGTAGGTGTCCAGGGTGATGTCGCAACCGTCCGCGATCGCACTGTCCACCATGGACAGCAGCTCACCGGCGCGGCCCTTGTTGACCGGGAAGTTCATCGTGGCGTGCGCCAGGTGCAGCGGGCAGCCGGAGCGGACCGAGACGTCGATCATCTCCGCGTACGCCTCGACCGCGCCCGCGCCGTAACTGCGGTGGTGCGGGCTGTAGTAGCCGCCGTGCTGCCCGGTCACCGCGCACAGCTCGACGAGTTCCTCGGTGCCGGCGTACATGCCGGGGGTGTAGGTGAGCCCGGAGGACATGCCCACCGCGCCCTGCGCGAGTCCCTCGGCCAGCACGGTCTTCATCCGGTCCAGCTCGGCGCCGGTGGCCGGGCGGTCGTCCCAGCCCACGCACAGCATCCGCAGCGTGCCCTGCGGCACCAGGTAGGCCGCGTTGACCGCGATCCCGGTGTCCAGGCGGTCCAGGTACTCCCGGACGCTGCGCCAGTTCCAGTCGAACCCGGCCGGGTCGTCGTTCCAGCCTGCCAGCTGCTGCCGGAGCTGGCCGAGCACCGCGTCGTCAACGGGGGCATAGGAAAGCCCGTCCTGGCCGAGCACCTCCAGGGTCACGCCCTGGCACACCTTGGCCTCGTGGTCGGGTTTGGCCAGGATCTGCAGGTCGGAGTGCGAGTGCATGTCGATGAAGCCGGGGGTGAGCACCAGGCCGTCGGCCTCGACCACCTTGCGGCCGCCCAGCGTGCCAGGGTCGCCGATCTCGGCGATCCGGCCCTCGGCAACGGAAACGTCGGCCAGGCGGGGGTGCCCGCCGGTGCCGTCCACCAGTAACGCGCCGCGGTAGACCAGTTCGGCCATGGCGGTGCCGTCCTCTCGCTCAGAAATAGGTGCGCACGAAGTCGATTACGGTTTCGCCATCGGCCGCTACCACGGGCAGCAGTTGCCACTTGTCGAAAACCGTGCACGGGTGGGACAGACCCAGCCGTACCCAGTCACCGACCTGCACCTGGTCTTCCGCCCGGAGTTCCAGGAACGCGTGCTGGTCGTTGAGCTTGGTGATGGTCGCACCCGTCAACTCGGTGTTTTCCTGACCTCGGCGGCGCAACTGCGGCTCGGGCAGGCCCTCGTCGAAGGAAAAGTCCCGTTTGCCCGAAGTGAGCAGGGCCAGCAGCGGCTCCGGTTTGGAGGTGACCTGGGCCCAGCCGTGCAGCGCGGGCTTGAGCGCGGTGGTCCCGGCGAGCCTGGCACCAGGGCCGAACGGGGTGATGCCGCGGTAGATGCCGTCGTCGTGGGTGAGGTAGGCGCCGCTGCGCAGCACCGCCAGCAGCTCCGGCCCGGTCCACCGCGGCGCGAACGCGGTGAACGCCTCGGCGACCAGATCCGGCCAGGCGCTGCCGCCCGCGGTCAGCACCACCCGCTCGGCGTCGGCGAAAAGCCCGTCCGAGTGGAGTTCGGCGAGCAGTCCGCACATCTCGCGTAGGTAGCCGCGCACGGTCGCCGAGGCGGTGGCCACATCGCCGTGTGCCACCGCGCCTTCGTAGCCACCGGCGCCGGCCAGTCGCAGCACCGGGCTGGCGCTGATCGCCTCGGCCACCGCGCGGGCGGCGGCCCGGTCCCTGGCGCCGGTGCGGCCGCCGGGCGCGCCCAGCTCCACCAGCACCTCGATCGGGCGGGCCAGGCCCGCCAGGCCCTCGGTCAGCAGCTCGACGCCGCGCACCGTGTCGGCCCAGCACAGGAACTCGAAGCCGGGATCGCCGTTGACCTGCTCGGTCAGCCAGGCCAGCGCGGCGGGGTCGACGAGCTGGTTGGCCAGCAGGATCCGGCTGACCCCGAAGGCCCGGTAGACCCGGAGCTGACTGGCGTTGGCCGCGGTGATCGCCCAGGCGCCCGCGGCCAGCTGACGCTGGTAGAACTGCGGCGCCATCGGGGTTTTGCCGTGCGGGGCGAGCAGCAGGCCCTGCCCGGCCACCCAGTCGGCCATGGTGCGCAGGTTGTGTTCCAGGGCCTCTTCGTCGATCACCACGAGCGGCGGTAGGAAGCCGTCCCGGAACAGGTTGGGGCGGGCCGCCGCGGCCTCGGCGAGTGTCTTGCCCGCCAGCGCGTCCGGCAGGCCCTTGAACCGCCAGTCGATGCGTTCGGCGCCGATCGCGGCCACCGCGTCCTCGTCCAGCCGAGCCGGTTCCACCGCTGTCCACCTTTCGTTGCGAATTATGCAACTTGGATTGCGCTATGTGATGCGTGGCTGTGTAGCATTCCGCTGAGCTGGTCGTCAACGTTGGCCGGGCCGGAGGGAACCTGAGTGGATGAGCTGAAACCCCCCGTTGATCGTGGGGCGGCCGATGTGGTGTGCCTTGGCGAGTCGATGGCCCTGTTCGTGCCCGCGGAACCGGGACCGACGCACGAGGTCACCTCCTGGACCAGGACGGTGGGCGGCGCCGAGTCCAACGTGGCCTGTCACCTGGCCCGGTTCGGCTGGCACAGCCGCTGGGTCAGCGCGCTCGGCCGGGACGCCTTCGGCCGGGCCATCCTGGACCGGCTGACCTCCTTCGGTGTGGACGTCGCCGACGTGGCCCGCGACGAGCACCGGCCGACCGGGTTCTACGTCAAGGAGGCCGACTCCTCCAGCAGCACCGTGCGCTACTTCCGGCGGGGCTCGGCCGCCTCCGGCATGGGCCCGGAGTTACTCGACGGCCTTGGCCTGGACCGCACCGCGCTGATCCACCTCTCCGGCATCACCGCCGCGCTCTCGGACAGCTGCCTGGCGCTGGTGACCGCGATCCTGGACCCGTGGCGGGGCGACCGGCTGGTCTCCTTCGACCTCAACTGGCGCCCGGCGTTGTGGCGCAACAAGGACACCTCGGTACTGGCCGAACTGGCCAACAAGGCCGACATCGTGCTGGTCGGTTCCGACGAGGCCGAGGCGCTGTGGGGGATCGGCGATCCCCTTGCCCTGCGCGAACTCCTGCCCGAACCACGCACCCTGGTGGTCAAGCAGGCCGAGCACGGCGCGACCATGGTGGAGAACGGGCAGAGCTGGTTCCAGCCCGCGCTCAAGGTCGACGTGGTCGAACCGGTCGGCGCGGGCGACGCCTTCGCCGCCGGCTTCCTGTCGTCCACTTTGGACGGTGAGGACCCGGTGACCCGGTTGCGGCGCGGGCACCTCTGCGCGGTCGGCTCGC
Organism: Crossiella sp. CA198; assembly: GCF_052078295.1. Taxonomy (NCBI): domain Bacteria; kingdom Bacillati; phylum Actinomycetota; class Actinomycetes; order Pseudonocardiales; family Pseudonocardiaceae; genus Crossiella; species Crossiella sp. CA198. Next base: position 18,699 of record NZ_JBQJIM010000040.1, on the reverse strand, counting down.
TGCTCACCCGCGACGACGTTGGCGAGCCGGTGGCCGCCGAGCTGGTCGAGCGCCTGCTCGCCGCCGATGACGAGACCTGGGCGAACACCCACTTCAGCGCCGGGACGAAGCTATGAGCCAGAGCCTGGATCGCGCGCTGACCATCCTCACCGAACTGGCGGGCGGGCACCGCACCCTGGACGAGCTGGCCGCCGTGCTGGACGTGCACAAGTCCACCGCGCTGCGGCTGCTGCGCACCCTGGAGGCGCGGCGGTTCGTGCAGCGCGAGGACGTGCGGCACTACCGGCTGGGCACCACGCTGTTCGACCTGGCCAACCGCGCGCTGGAGGAACGCGATGTGCGGCGCACCGTCGAGCCTGCGCTGCGCGAGCTGAACGCGAGCACCGGGCACACCGTGCACCTGGCCAGCTACGAGGGCGGCGAGGTGATCTACATCGACAAGTACGACAGCCGCCACCAGGTCCGGATGTACTCCAGGGTCGGCAAGAGCGCGCCGCTGCACTGCACCGCGGTGGCCAAACTGCTGCTGTCCGCGCTGCCCGAGCGGGAGCAGCGCCGGATCGTGGAGGGCATGAGTTTTCCCCGGCTCACCGCGAACACCATCACCGATCCCGCCGCGTACCAGGCCGAACTGCGCAAGGTCCGGGCCCAGGGTTACGCGGTGGACCGCTCCGAGCACGAGGACTTCATCCACTGCATCGGCGCGCCGATCCTGGGCGCCCGCGGCGAGATGCTGGCCGCGGTATCGATGTCGGTGCCGAAGATGTTGCTCGACTACGAGGGCCTGATGGCGCTGCTGCCCGAGCTGCGCGCCGCGGCCAGGACCGCCTCCGTGGCCTGCGGCTGGCGGCCCGAGAACACCTGAGCACCCCGAATGTCCGGCAAGCACGAGCAGAAGAGGTAAGCACGGCGATGGCGAAGACCGAGATCCGCACCGCGAACGCGCCCACCCCGGTGGCCAACTTCTCCCAGGGGGTCCGCAAGGGCAACATCCTCCAGGTCGCGGGCCAGGTCGCGTTCGACCCGGCCACCGGCGCGATCGTCGGCGACACCGTGGCCGAGCAGACCCGGCAGACGCTGAAGAACGTGGCCGCGGTGCTGGAGGCCGGCGGCGCGAGCTTCGACGACGTGGTGATGTTCCGGGTGTTCCTCACCGACACCGGCCACTTCGGCGAGATGAACGCGGTCTACAACGAGATCATCAACTCCGGCCCGTTCTCCGGCCGCACCACCGTCTACGTCGGCCTGCCCGCCGGGCTGCTGGTGGAGATCGACGCGCTGGCCGTCCTGGGGGACTGATCACCGACGGTGACTGAACCTCGCGCCACTGCTCCAAGGGATACCGCGTCCGTTACCAACGCGTGACATCCGTCCCCTGGTGGAGTGGCGCGGGATTGAGTCCCCGGCGGAACTGGGATTGGTTGGAAGAGCAGGCGTTCCACCAGCTCAGGAGGTTCACGTCATGGCACAGCGATCCCGCGTCGCCGGGTTCCTGACCGCCCTAGTCCTCGCCCTCGGCGGATCGGTGGCGCTCGCCGCCCCCGCCAGTGCGAACAGCTACGACTGCTACCGCTACCTCGATCTGCGCTACCACGGCATCGAATCCGTGCACGACCGCGCCTGCGAATACGGCGAGGACGGCCGCTACCACCTGTGCGTGGAGGTCCTGGACGACCACGGCATCTTCCGCAGGCACGCCCACGAAGCCTGCGAGCGCGCCGACTGGTGACCCTGTTCCGCTGATCCCGATCCGGGATACAAGGAGGGGGTGAAGCTCTACGCCGACCACCAGGCCCGCCGCGCGGCCCAGTTGATGGCCGACCTCGGCGCCCTGGTGATCATCACCGTCAGCATCTGGCTGGCCCTGGATCTCTACGACCTGGTCAGCAAACTACGAGCGCCCGGCGTCGAGCTGGTCGAGGCGGGCGGTTCGCTGCGCGAGCTGTCCGCCTCGGCCGCGGCTCAGGCCGGGCGACTGCCGCTGGTGGGGGATGAACTGGCGGCGGCACTGGGCCGGGGTTCGGCGGTGGCCGACCGGCTGGTGGACGCGGGCAACAAGCAGATGTCCGCGGTCGACTCGACCGCGCTGTGGCTGAGCCTGCTGCTGGTCCTGGTGCCGGTGTCCCTGTTGTTGGTGTCCTGGTTGCCGCTGCGAATGAGGTTTATCCGGCAGGCCACGGCGGCCCGGCGGCTGACCAGGCTGGGGGAGGCGCACGTGGACCTGCTGGCGTTGCGCGGGCTGGCCAACCTGCCGCTGCACACGCTGGCCAAGCCGGGGGTGGACCTGGTGGGGGCGTGGCGGTCGGGGGACCGGGAGGCGACCGAACTGCTGGCGCGCGCGGAGTTGCGGCGGCTGGGATTACGACTGGAGAAGGGAACGAGTGAACGCTGAGGACCTGGACGAGCTGCCGGAGTGGATGTACCCGCCGCGTGCCGAGGGCTGGTACACGGATGACCTGGACCACCTGCCGGACGCACCCAAGCACATCGAACTGATCGACGGGGCACTGGTGTTCCGCCTGGTGCCCCAGACCATCTGGCACAGCGCGGTGGTCTCCGGGCTCACGCTTGCCCTCGCGACACAGGCCCCGCCCGGCAGCACGGCGCTGCACTGCATGACCATCCGGCTGGACCGGCACAACCGCCCGGAAGCCGACATCCTCGTGCACGTCACGCCAGCCGAGCCCGACCGCACCTGGTTCGCGCCAGCGGACGTGTTGCTGGTGGTCGAGGTGGTGTTGCCGGAGTCCGCGCTCCGGGATCGGACGGTCAAGCTCCGCAAGTACGCCGAGGCGGGCATCCCGCACTACTGGATCATCGACCGGGAAGGCGTCGCGCCGGTGGTGCACGCCTACGAGCTGGACAGGCCGACCGGCGCCTACGTCCTGGTCGGCATCTTCCGCGGCACCCTGAAGCTACCGGTGCCCTTCCCGATCACCGTGGATCTGAACGGGCTGCTCGCGTAGCTCGACCGGACGAAAATCAGGTGGCGCCGACTGGAATTACGACTGGAGACTGGAAAAGTTGGACCGTGACGACCTGAACACCCTGCCGGACTGGATGCGTCCACCGCGTGCCGAGGGCTGGTACGCGGACGACCTCGACAATCTCCCCGAGGCGCCCGCGCACACCGAACTGATCGACGGTGTCTTGGTGTTCCGCCTGGTGCCCCAGACCATCTGGCACAGCCGGATGATCTCCGGACTCAGGGATGCTCTCGCCGCACAGGCGCCGCCCGGCGCCGAGGCGGACAGCGGGATGACCATCCGGCTGGACCGGCGCAACCGCCCGGAAGCCGACATCGTCGTGAACACCGCGCCATTCGACCCCGACCTCAGCTGGTTCGCGCCAGCGGACGTGCTACTCGTGGTCGAGGTCGTGTTGCCGGAGTCCGCGCTCCGGGATCGCACGGTCAAGCTGCGCAAGTACGCCGAGGCGGGCATCCCGCACTACTGGATCGTCGACAAGGAAGGTTCCGCGCCGGTCGTGCACGCGTACGAGCTGGACAAGCCGACCGGTGCCTACGCTCCGGCCGGCATCTTCCGCGGCACCCTGGATCGCCCGGTGCCCTTCCCGAGCACCTTGGATCTGAACAGGCTGCTCTCGTAGCTCGACCGGATGAAAATCAAGTGGTGCTGCCAGATCACGGCTGGGTGGCAATTTGCCCCGGGTGTCTCCGTCAAGCCGGGTTTACCTGGTTTGGAGGGACCTACGGGATCGTGGCAAAAAGCCAGCCGGAGAAACTTTGGCTCCTGGGGTTACAAGCGGGGAAAAGCCATGTTCAATAGGGGTGTGGAGCGAGATGCGGATAGCGTCGACGACATGACCGCACTGCCGGACTGGATGCGCCCGCCGCGTGCCGAGGGCTGGTACGCGGACGACCTCGATCGTCTACCCGAGGCGCCGAGGCACACCGAGTTGATCGACGGAGCCCTCGTCTTCATGATGTCACCGCACCTGATCTGGCACGCCAACGTGATCTTCAGCCTTCAGTCGAGACTCAGAGCGCAGGCTCCGGTTGATGTCTGGGTTTATCAGGAGATGACGGTTCGACTGGACAAGCGCAGTCGACCAGAGCCCGACTTGGTGGTCACCAAAGGGCCAATTGACGAGGAGCGCAGCTGGGTTTCCCCGTCCGATACCCTGCTGGCCATCGAGGTCGTGTCGCCGGAATCCCAGCATCGCGACCGTACGGTCAAGTTCCGCAAGTACGCCCAGGCTGGCATTCCGCACTACTGGATTGTCGAGAATGAGGCGAAGCTTCCGGTCGTACACGTCTACGAGCTGGACACGCCAGCCGGTGCTTACGCCCCGGCCGGCATCTTTCGTAGCGTCCTGGAACGACCAGTTCCCTTCCCGATCGCCCTGCAAGTGGACAACCTGTCTCGGACGAAGTAGCTCGTCAGTAAACCGGCCCCGTGTACTTCTCGCCCGGCCCCTGCCCCGGCTCGTCCGGCACCACCGAAGCCTCCCGGAACGCCTTCTGCAACGCCTGCAGCCCATCCCGCAGCGGCGCCGCGTGCACCCCCAGGTACTCCACCGACGCCGTGATCAACCCGGCCAGCGCGGTGATCAGCCGCCGCGCCTCGTCCAGGTCGAGCCGGTCGCTTTCGGTGGGGTCGGGGTCGGCCAGGCCGAGTTTCTCGGCGGCGGCGGACATCAGCATCACGGCCGCGCGGCTGATGACCTCGATGCTGGGGACATCGGACAGGGCGCGGACGGGGTCGGGCCCCTCGATTGGGTGGGACGTGCTCACCCCTGGTACGATTCCACGAGCGACCAGCCCCTGCGCACGTGGGGGCGGCAAGTGGAGCCCCGCTCCCACCCGAGTCACCGCTTGAGGTGTCCGGGTCCGGTCAGGTAGTCGACCCAGGTCAGACTACCCGTGCGCGATCTTCGCCGGTGACGGCGGTGATCGCGAGATCGGAGTTGAGCGGGCCCCGCGCGCGGAACACTGCGCCGGGGCCTCGTTGTTGTAACGGGGTTCTTCCTGTCGCGGTGCGCGAGAGCTACCGCCAAACCGAGGAGGCCCCATCAGCTCCGAAACACGCATCAACGACCGCATCCGGGTGCCCGAGGTCCGTCTGGTCGGACCCGCGGGTGAGCAGGTCGGCATCGTCCGCATCGAGGACGCGCTGCGACTTGCCGAGGAAGCGGACCTTGACCTCGTCGAGGTCGCCCCACAGGCACGACCGCCGGTCTGCAAGCTCATGGACTACGGCAAGTTCAAGTACGAGAGCGCGCAGAAGGCCCGCGAGTCCCGTCGCAACCAGCAGATGACGGTCATCAAGGAGCAGAAGCTCCGGCCGAAGATCGACTCTCACGATTACGACACGAAGAAGGGACACATCGTCCGCTTCCTCAACCAGGGACACAAGGTCAAGGTGACCATCATGTTCCGTGGTCGTGAGCAGTCCCGGCCCGAGCTGGGCTACCGCCTGCTGCAGCGCCTCGCGGAGGACGTCGCCGATCTGGGTGTCGTTGAGTCCAGCCCCAAGCAGGACGGCCGGAACATGATCATGTTTCTGGCTCCGCACAAGAACGTGAAGCCGCGTACCGCAACCAAGGACGCGGAGACCGAGCAGGACGTGGCGGCGGAGTAACTCCCCGCGTACTGCGAGCAGTGCGGGCACCCTCGCCCGCGCCGCGGGCCGGTTCCCCCGGTGGGAACCGGCTGACCCCGCGCCGCCCCTGCGGTGGCGCAAGCACCCCAAACGAGGACGGACATGCCCAAGCAGAAGACCCACAAAGGGACCTCGAAGCGCATCAAGGTGACCGGCAGCGGCAAGCTGATGCGTGAGAAGACGGGTCGCCGCCACAAGCTGGAGCGCAAGAGCTCCACGCTGACCCGCCGTCTTGAGGGCGCCGAGGTCGTGTCCAAGAAGGACGCTCCGCGCCTCAAGCGCCTGCTCGGCATCTGAGCTGGCCACCCCAGACCGACTTTTCCACCTGAGACCGACCCACTCCGGTCTCACTTGATTGACAGGATGTACCCGTGGCACGCGTCAAGCGGGCAGTGAACGCCCAGAAGAAGCGCCGTACGATTCTGGAGCAGGCCAGCGGCTACCGCGGTCAGCGCTCGCGGATGTACCGCAAGGCGAAGGAGCAGGTGCTCCACTCGCTCAACTACGCCTACCGGGACCGCCGTGCCCGCAAGGGTGACTTCCGCAAGCTGTGGATCACGCGCATCAACGCGGCCGCCCGTGCGAACGGGATCACCTACAACCGCTTCATCCAGGGCCTGAACCTGGCCGGCGTCGAGGTGGACCGCAAGATCCTGGCCGAGCTGGCCGTCAGCGACGCGGCGGCCTTCGAGGCCCTCGTCGAGGTCGCGCGCGAGGCTCTGCCCGCCGACCGGAACGCGGCGGCCTCCTGAGCCGCCAGCAGGCGAACAGCACCAGCAGCACCCGGCCCGGGGCCGTCCTGACCGAACGGACGCCCCGGGTCGCTGCTGCTCGCCAGCTGACCCGCCGCCAGGGCCGGGACCGGGCCGACCGGTTCCTCGCCGAGGGCGCGCAGGCCGTGCGCGAGGCACTGGCCTGGGCGGCCGATGGACGTGGCCAGGTGCACGAGCTGTTCGTCACCGAGGTCGCGGCCGGTCGCAACCAGGACCTCCTGCACGCCGCGGGCGCGGCCGGGATCCGGGTCAGCGAGATCACCGAACGGGCCGCCGAGGGCCTGTCCGAGACGGTCACCCCGCAGGGCGTCATCGCCGTCTGCGACCAGGTCGAGGTGTCCTTGGCCGACGCCCTGGCCGGTAGCCCGAAGCTGGTCGCGGTGCTCGTCGGCATCGCCGACCCCGGCAACGCGGGCACCGTGGTCCGGGTCGCCGACGCGGCGGGCGCGGACGCGGTGATCTTCGCGGGCGACACCGTGGACGTGCACAACGGCAAGTGCGTGCGCGCCTCCACCGGCAGTGTCTTCCACCTGCCCATCGCCCGATCCCGGGACACCGCAACGGTTCTCCAGGCATGCGCGGCGGCGGAGCTGCGCCTGGTCGCCGCCGACGGCAACACCGACGCCGACCTGGACGCCGCCGAGGACCGCGGCGAGCTGGCCGCACCCACCGCCTGGCTGTTCGGCAGTGAGGCGCACGGCGTGCCCTCCGAGGTGCTGGCCGCCGCCGACACCGTGCTCAAGGTGCCTATTCACGGCGCCGCGGAAAGCCTCAACCTGGCCACCGCCGCCGCGGTCTGCCTCTACGCCAGCGCCCGCGCTCAGCGCCGTACCGCCCGGTAGCGGGGCGCACGCCCGGAACCGCTGGGCGATCGTTTGCCGCCGATCGGTAGTTCTGCTCGCCAGGTCACTGTTCGCGCCCGGTGTTTTCGGGAGTATGAAACGGGAAACCCTGCCCCCGACTGGAGGCCGTCCCGATGCCGGTGCCCCTCGGCGACCTGTCCGACCTGCCCGCCACCACCCGGATGCTGCTCGCCGCCGACGGCTCGACCACCGCACTGCTGGAAGCCCTGCTCCGCGCGCCGCTGACCGCGGTGGTGGACCGGCAGGAGACGCACACCGCGAACTCGGTCCCGGCGCCACTGCGGGAGAAGCTGCGCACCGCGCGCGGCGGTGGGTACGTGCACCGGCACAGCAGGTTGCTCACGCCCGCCGAGCAGGTGGTCAGCATCAACCTGGTGCTGTTGCCGCGGCAGGAGGCGGACGCGTTGATCCCGCCGGGGGAGCGGCCGCTGGGGCGGCACCTCACCGGGAACCGGCTGGCCGCCGGGCGGGAGGCGCTGGGCCGGTTCACCGCGCACTGGCCGCCGCGCTCGGGGCTGGAACCTTGTGTGGGCAAGGACTATCTCATCCACCTGCGGTCCGGCGCGCGGATCTACGTGCGCGAGCTGTTCAACCCGTGCCTGGTCGCGCCTAGGTGAGCGAGCACCGTGCCACCGAGCTGTCGTGCCACCGCCACACGCCGGGGCTGTCCTGGCGCATGCTGTGCCAGTACCGGTAGTTGTGGGTGATCCAGACGGGGGTGGTGCCGATCGTGTACTTGGTGACACTGGTCTTGGCGCCGATCAGCTGCCGGTCCACGATCTTGCCGTCGACGATCTCGGCGTAGTTCCCCGGCGAGGTGCAGGGCGGTTGGCCGGTGGCCGCCACCGGGGTCAGGGTCGTGGGAGTCGGCGTGACGAAGGGGTTGCAGATGATCTGGAAGGCGGAATCGAACCGGTATTCGACGCTGCCGGCGCCCGCGTGGATCTTTTCCATCAGCCAGTAGTGCACGGAGGTGCCGGTGGCACTTCTGCCGATAAAGCCGTGGCCCCAGCCGGTGCCCCCGGTCACCGGCGGCGGCGAGCTGAAACTCCGCTGCTCACAGCGCCAGTCCGGGGCGGCCTGCGCGGCCGGGGCGGGCGCCGCGGCGAGCGCGGTGAACGTCAGGGCGACGGCCATGGCCAGGTTGAGGAAACGTGTCATCTGCGGCCCCCTCGGAGGAATTCCCTGAATTCAGGGTAGGCCGTGATCATGAATTCCGGATTGGTGCGTTCGGTCGCAGAATTGCCGTCAAAGGCGGGAAAGCAACTCCTGTGCCAGCGGATCCCGTTCCACCGTGCGGTGCTGTTCGGTGAGCGCGTCGCTGAGGGCCTTGAGCACCCCGGCCACATCGGCGTGCGGGGCGTCCTCTGGCAGCAGCGCCGCCGCCCGCCTTGCCTCGCTCTCGCTCAGCCGCGGATCACCCTGCAACAGGTGGATCTGGGCGGCGCGGTTGACCAGGTAGACCTGCCACAGCACATCGCCGAGCCGGACCGCGAGCCGTTCCGCCTCGGCGTTGTCGGTCAGCGATTCGGCGTAGCGGCCGTGCAGGGCCAGCACGAAGGCGCGACCGGCGATGAGTTCGGCGTTCAGTTCCTCATCGGCGTCCACGGCCAGTTCGGTGGCCCGACTCAGCGCGGCCAGCGCGGCTTCCTGGTCCTGGGCGCCGATGGAATTGGCCAGCCGCAACAACATCCGGGCGGCGGGCTCGGCCCGGCCCGCGGTGCACAGGATCTCCGCGGACTCCCAGTAGGCGGCGCGGGTGGGTTCGACCCGCTCCAGGTTGGTGTAGGCGGCGGCCAGGTTGGCCAGCACCTGGGCCCGGTGTAGCCGGTTCTCCGGCGGCACCAGGTCCAGCGCGGCCAGCAGGTGTTCCTCGGCGGCCTCGTGTTCGCCGAGCACGCCGCAGACCGCGCCGAGCCGGTGCCGCACCGGCAGTTCGGTGCTGCGCTGGTCCTTGCCCTCCACCAGCCGCAGCGCCTCCTCCAGGGTTTCCGCGGCCTCCACGTACCGGTCCAGTTCCAGGTAGGCGCCGCTGAGCAGGAAGCAGGCCTGCGCGGTGGCGGTGGCGCCCAGGTGGCGGCGGCAGGCGGCGACCGCGTCCACCAGATCGGGCAGCCGGTCGACCTCCAGGTCCAGTTCGACCAGCATCGCGGCCTGTTCCAGGAGTGCCTCGGCGGTCCACGGGCCGTCCGCGGCGGTGGCGAAGGCGGCCAGTTCGCCGTAGGCGGCCACGGTGTCCTCGTGCTCGCCCAGGTCCTTGCACAGCCGGGCGCGGGCCACCAGCGCGCTGAACCGGTCCGCGGGCGCGCTGTCGATGGTCAGCGTGGTGATCAGGGCATCCAGGGCGGACTTCTGGTCCCCGGCGAGCATGAACTGCTCGGCCTCGCGCACCGCGAGCCGGGTGGCCAGTCGCCGGGCCCGCCCGGTGACCAGGTCCCTGGCCGCGTCGAGCTGGGCGGCGGCGGGTTCGCTCAGCCCGCGTTCCTGGCACACCTCGGCCAGCACCAGCCGGGCGCCGACCTCCAGTTCCGGATCACCCAGCAGCACCGCGTCCCGCACCGCTTGCTCGGCCACCGCACCGGCCCGGTGGTCGGCGTGCGCGCGTAGTTCCAGCATGGCCAGCCCGCACCGGTGCCGCACCGCCAGTTCGTGCTCGCCCAGTTCGGCGAAGGCGGCCACCGCCTCGGCGAAGACTGTGCGGGCCTCGGACGGTTGCGGCCGGGTCTCGAACATCCGCCGGGCGCGCACCCGCAGCGCCAGCACCCTGGGCAGCTCGACCGCGCGCGGTAACGAGGTCAGCAGCCGGTGCCCGGTGACGAAGTCGCCCGCGTCGAAGGCGTCCACCGCGGCCGCCGCCACCGTGCGCGGATCCTCCGGTGGCACAACGGGTTCGGCCACCTCCGCGGGCGGCAGCGCCAGGGTCACCCGTGGCCCGTCGGGCTGTTCCAGGAACTCGGCCAGCCTGCGCATCAGCCACACCGCGCCGTTGCGCCGGTCGAATGCCTCGGCCAGGCTGCCTGCCTCGGCCTCCAGTTCGGCCCGCAGCGCCCCCGCGGCCACCCGGCGCGGTCCGGTCGAGACCGGGCGGTCCGGGGCGACGCGGCTGAGCACCAGCGCCGCCGCGCCGAGGAAACCCAGGCGCGCCAACGGGTTCGGTAACTCGGTGAGCAGACTGGCATGCCGTTCGAGGAGTTCCAGGCCGCGTTCGGCGTTGCCGGTGACGGCCAGGAACTCCAGGTTCGCGGCCAGCGCCGCGCCGTCGCCGGGCCGGTCCCGCAACCGGCGGTAGGCCATCAGGTGCGCCTGCCGCGCCCTGGCAGGCTCGCCTGCCCGCAGAAACGCGCCGAGCAGGCTGCTGAGCACCCCCGCCGGTTGCATCGAGCAGGCGCTTTCCTGACGCAGCACCGGATCGGCGTGCGCCAGGGCCTCGGCGAACCGCCCGTGCCCGACCAGGAACTCCACCTGCGCGCCGACCACGCAGGCCGCGCAGTCGCTGAGCTGGTCGCCGGGAGCGCCCAGCCAGGACGGGAACAGCTCCTCGGCCTCGGCGTGCCCGCGCTGATCGGCCAGTCGCACCCGCAGGCCGAGCACCGGCTGCGGCGAGGCGCCCTCCCGCTGGAACCGGGTGGCCAGCTCGTCCAGGGCCGCCCGCACCTGGTCCAGGCTGAACCGGGGGTCGCAGATGAGCCCGTTGACCACCCACTTGTGCATCCACCGCAGCTGGTGCAGCGCGGCCGCGTCGAAGGCGGCGGGTTCGCGCCGTTCGGCGGCCACCGCCCAGGCGAAGGGGGCCAGCATCAGGTCGGAGCGGCGCAGCTCGTGGCAGAGCCGGATCATCGCCAGCCGCACCCGTAGCCCCAGCCGCACGTCCCTGGCCGCGTCGGCCCCGCGCGCGGCCCGCTCCAGGGCCTCATAGCGCGGTAACCCGGCCGGCATGTGCTCGGCGGTGGCCAGCATCCGGGCCGGCGCCTGCTCCTCGGTCACCCCAGTCCTCTCCGATGTCAGGTGTCGCTGTGCACGGCGCGGTCGAGCAGGTCCAGGAAGGACCGGTTCAGCGCGGCGGTGTCCTTGGGGCGCAACGGCCTGCGGGACTGGAGCAGCGCGTGCACGTACAACGATTCGATGGCCAGCCGGGCCAGGTCCGGTCCGACCGTGCCGATCCGCCGCACCAGGGGGTTGCGGCAGTTGAGCACCAGCCGGTGGGTGGCGCCGGAGGCCGTGCCGGACAACTGTCCCAGCAGGTCGGCCCACAGCGGATCGGCTTCGGCGCGCAACTGCTCGGTCTCGGCCTCCCGGCTCAGCTCCGGGTCGGTGATCAGCAGCGCGGGCAGCGAGATCGGGTCGAAATCGCAGAGCACCGGCTCGCAGTCGTGCCGGGCGAGCACCGCGTCCGCCCGGTCCACCGCGGCCAGCAGTTCCTGTTCCACCTCGGGATCGGGCGCGCCCAGGCTGGCCAGCAGCTCACTGGGCAGCACCCGGCGGGCGGCCACCCGGCCCTCGGTCTCCACCAGCCTGCGCATCAGGTCGGTGTCGTAGGCGTAGCCCGCGTTGACCAGGCCGAGGCCCTGCGCCTCGGCGACCGCGGCGAGCTGGCGGAACTCGTCCACGTCCGGGGTGAACAGCACGGTGCCGTACTTGCGGCGGAACTGGCGCAGGCTGACCACGCCCTCGGTGGTCTCGAACGGCAGCCAGCGCTCCACCAGCCGGAGCAGGTCGTCGTCGGTGAGCGCCATCGCCTTGATGCCCAGCTGGTGCGCGGACAGCAGCGCGCCCGCCCTGGCCGGTTCGGTGGCGCCCAGCCGGATCACCCAGTCCCGCAGCTGCTTGCCCAGCGCCTCGCGCACCGCCAGCAGCGTCTCGTCCTCATACAGCGCCTCGCGGCTGGCGGTGGGCCGCAGCGCGGTGGTGTTGACCACGCAGCGCACGAAGTAGGCCCATTCCGGCAGCAGCCCCTCCACCCCGTCGCCGACCAGCATCCGGCGCAGGTACACCCGATGGGCTTGGCGCACCCCCGGATGGGTGCCCGCGGGCAGCACGAAAGCCGCGCCGGTGAGCCCGGCGGCGGGCACATCGAGTGGCAGCACGTCGAATGGGGTGAAACCGAGGGTTTGTCCGCAGTAGTCGAGCAGCCGCTCCCGGTGTTCGGTCGCGGTCTCACCCGGCCGCGGCGTCCAGGGCAGCGCCTCCCGGCTGATCCGGCCGTCTCCTGGCGCCCCGGCCACGGTCACCGGCACCGGCAGCAGTTCGCCGAACTCGCGGGCCAGCGCCCGGACCAGGTCCCCGTCCAGCCAGTGCGCGGCGTCCGGGCCCGGCTCCAGCTCCAGCACGGTGCCGATGCCGATGGTCGGCTCGGCCACCGTCTCCACCCGGTAGTCGCCGCTGGCCTCGGCCGTCCACACCACCTGCGCGCCGCCGCGGGCCGACCGGGAGATCACCCGGATCCGCCGGGCCACCATGAAACAGGACAAAAGCCCCACGCCGAACTGGCCGAGCAGCCCGGTGCGGACGAAACCCAGCTCATCGCGCTTGGAGGTGCGCCCGAGGGTGGCCAGCAGGCTGTGCACCTCCTGCTCGGTCAGCCCGATGCCGTTGTCGGTGATCCGGAGCACCCCGCCATCGACCGCGGGCTCCAGGTGCACCGATGGGGTGAAGTCATGGCCGAGCGCCGCGCGGGCGGTGATCGCATCCACCGCGTTCTGCAACAGTTCCCGCAGGTAGACGCGGGGGCTGCGGTAGAGGTGGTGGCTCAGCAGGTCGATGACGCCGCGCAGGTCGACACCGAAGGTGTGCGTCAAGTGGGCCCTCATGGGGAGTTGGCAGGAGCGAGGTGGGTCTGGCGCTCGCACTCGAAACAGCGCGTCAAGGCCCTCGGATGTTACGCGTTGCGCGATATGCGTGCGCCCCGGATCCGGCCATCGCCTAGGATCGCCCTGCTAACCGTACGGACTCTAGGAGCTGTTCTTCACCCATGTCCGCAGCAAACGACCCCTATGACCCGAAGGGGGTCGCCGCCCTCGCGCCGGAGACCCTCGCCGCTGCCGTCGTGCAGGCCGAGAAGGCTTTCGCCGAGGCCGGCGACCTGGAGGCACTGGCGGCGGCGAAGCCTGCGCACCTCGGTGAGCGCTCCCCGTTGCTGACCGCGCGCCGCGAGATCGGCGCCCTGCCTCCCGCAGCCAAGGCCGATGCCGGCAAGCGGGTCAACGAGGCCCGCACCGCGATCCAGACCGCCTTCGACGAGCGCCGCGAACAGCTCCTGCGCGAGCGGGACGAGCGGGTGCTGCGCGAGGAGACGGTCGACGTCACCCTGCCCTGGGACCGGGTCGCGCCCGGCGCCCGGCACCCGATCACCACCCTCGGCGAGTACGTGGCCGATGTGTTCGTGAGCATGGGCTACGAGGTCGCCCAGGGCCCCGAGGTCGAGTCCGAGTGGTTCAACTTCGACGCGCTGAACTTCCTCAAGGACCACCCGGCCCGCACCATGCAGGACACCTTCTACGTCGGGCCAGCCGACTCGGGGCTGGTGCTGCGCACGCACACCTCCCCGGTGCAGCTGCGCACCCTGCTCGACCGCGAGCTGCCGGTGTACGTGGTCAGCCCCGGCCGGGTGTACCGCACCGACGAGCCGGACGCGACCCACCTGGCCGCCTTCCACCAGGTCGAGGGCCTGGTGGTGGACAAGGGCATCACCATGGGCCACCTCAAGGGCACCCTGGACGCCTTCGCCCGCGCCATCATCGGCGAGGAGTCCACGGTCCGGCTGCGGCCCTCCTACTTCCCGTTCGTCGAGCCCGGCGCCGAGGTCGACGTCTGGTTCCCGCAGAAGAAGGGCGGGCCCGGCTGGGTCGAGTGGGGCGGCTGCGGCATGGTCAACCCGAACGTGCTGCGCGCGGCGGGCATCGACCCCGACGTCTACTCGGGCTTCGCCTTCGGCATGGGCCTTGAGCGCACGCTCCAGTTCCGCAACGGGATCTCCGACCTGCGGGACATGGCCGACGGCGATGTCCGCTTCACCCTGCCCTTCGGAACGGAGTCCTGAGCCCGTGCGTATCCCGGTGTCCTGGCTGTCCCAGCACCTCGAGCTGCCAGAGGGGACCACGCCGCAGCAGCTCGCCGACGCCTTCGTCCGGGTCGGCCTGGAGGTGGAGGACGTCCACCCGCTCGCCACCGTGACCGGTCCGCTGGTGATCGGCCGCGTGGCCCAGATCGAGGAACTCTCCGAGTTCAAGAAGCCGATCCGCTACTGCAAGGTCGAGATCGCCGGCCCCGGCGTGGTCGGCGCGGCCGCGGTCGCCGCGGCTGAGGAAGCCCCCGACGGCGCCGAGGAAGAGGCCGCCGAGCAGGCCGCGGTGGCCGCCGCGCTCACCGAGCCGCCCGGCATCGTCTGCGGCGCCAGCAACTTCCGCGAGGGCGACCTCGTGGTGGTCGCGCTGCCCGGCGCGGTGCTGCCCGGCGACTTCCAGATCGCCGCGCGCAAGACCTACGGCCGGGTCAGCAACGGCATGATCTGCTCGGTCAAAGAACTGGGCATCGGCGAGGACCACGCGGGCATCCTGGTGCTGCCGCCCGGTTCGGCCAGCCCCGGCGACGACGCGGCCACCGTGCTCGGCTTGCACGACTCGGTGATCGAACTGGCCGTCACCCCCGACCGCGGCTACGCGCTGTCCGTGCGCGGCCTGGCCAGGGAGATCGCCAACGCCTTCGACGTGCCCTACGGCGACCCGGCCGGCAACGAGCCGCCGGAGGCCGAGGGCGAGGCCTGGCCGGTGCACATCGAGGACCGCACCGGGTGCCGCCGGTTCGTGGCCCGCCGGGTCACCGGCCTGGACCCGACCGCGCCGACCCCGTGGTGGATGCGCCGCACGCTGATGCTCTGCGGCATCCGCCCGATCTCGCTCGCGGTGGACGTCACCAACTACGTGATGCTGGAAATGGGCCAGCCGCTGCACGCCTTCGACGTGGCCGCGCTGCAGGGCGGCATCACCGTCCGGCGGGCCGCCGAAGGTGAGAAGCTGACCACCCTGGACAGCGTCGAGCGCCCGCTGACCACCGATGACCTGGTGGTCTGCGACACCTCCGGCCCGATCAGCCTGGCCGGGACCATGGGCGGGGAGAGCACCGAGGTCAGGGACAGCACCACCGACGTGTTGATCGAGGCCGCGAACTGGCAGCCCGCCACCATCGCGCGCATGGTGCGCAGGCACAAGCTGCCCAGCGAGGCGTCCAAGCGGTTCGAGCGGTTCGTGGACCCGGCGCTGCCCGCGGTGGCCGCCGAACGCGCCGCGCAGCTGCTCGCCCGCTACGGCGACGCCCAGATCCACCGCGGCCGCACCGACGTGGGCAGCCCCGCGCTGCCCGAGCCGATCACCATGCCGCTGGCGCTGCCGGACCGGGTGGCCGGGGTGCGCTACGCCCGCGGCGTCACCGCGCACCGGCTCACCCAGATCGGCTGCCGGATCGAGATCGGCTCGGCCGACGACGGCACCGCCGTGGTGGTGGCCTACCCGCCGACCTGGCGCAACGACCTCAACCAGCAGGCCGACCTGGTGGAGGAGGTGCTGCGGCTGGAGGGATACCACACCATCCCCACCACGCTGCCCGCCGTCACCGCGGGTCGCGGCCTGACCCCGGTCCAGCGCCGCCGCCGCACGGTCTCCCGCGCACTGGCCGCCGCCGGGTTCGTGGAGATCATCCCGAGCCCGTTCACCGGCCCGGCCATGTGGGACGCGCTCGGCCTGGCCGAGGACGACATCCGGCGTAACACGGTCAAGCTGCTCAACCCGCTTGAGGCGGACAAGCCGGAGCTGGCCAGCACGCTGCTGGCCGGACTGCTGGACGCGGTGCAGCGCAACATCTCCCGTGGTTTCAAGGACCTCGCCGTGTACGGCATCGGCCAGGTCGTGCTCAAGCGCGCCGAACAGCCCGCGATGCCCGAAGTCGGTGTCGCCGGTCGTCCGAGCGATGACGAGCTGGCCGCGCTGAACGCGGCCATCCCGCACCAGCCGGTGCACGTGGCCGCGGTGCTCACCGGGTCCCGCGAACGCGCGGGCTGGTGGGGCAAGGGCCGCGAGGCGGACTGGGCGGACGCGGTGGGCGCGGTCCGCGAGATCGGCCGCGCCGCCGGGGTGGAGCTGGAGGTCGTGGCCGGCACCCAGCCGCCGTGGCACCCGGGCCGTTGCGCCGAGTTCCGGGTCGGCGGCATCCCGGTCGGCCACGCGGGCGAACTGCACCCCAAGGTGGTGGAGGCCCTCGGCCTGCCCAAGCGGGCCTGCGCGCTGGAGATCGACCTGGACGCGCTGCCGCTGCTGACCTCCCGGCCCGCGCCGGTGGTCTCCCCGTACCCGCCGGTGCTGCTGGACCTGGCCCTGGTGGTGGACGAGGCGGTGCCCGCGGCCGAGGTCACCGAGGCCGTCCGGGACGGTGGCGGCGAACTGCTGGAGGACGTGCGCCTGTTCGACGTGTACGCGGGCGAGCAGGTCGGGGCGGGCAAGCGGTCGCTGGCCTTCGCGCTGCGGCTGCGCGCCGCGGACCGCACGCTCACCGTCGAGGAGGCCACCGTGGCCAGGGACGCGGCGGTGGCCACGGCCACCGAACGGGTTGGCGCGACCCTGCGCGCCTGACGTTCTGGGGGTTCGGCCCGCACGGCTGTCCGAAGTGGACTAGCTTTTTGCCCGTGCGCAGCGTCATAGGCCTGATCGTGGTGGGGCTGCTGGTCTCCGGGTGCACCGGGACCAGCGCCCCGCCCACGCCAACCAAACCCACCTCCACCGCGCAGTCCGGGCCGGTCGACATGGACCAGAGCACCCGGCAGCGACTGGCGGAGAACTCGGTGTACCGCACCTGGGACACCTGTGCCCTGCACGATCCCGAGGCGATCAAGAAGGTCTTCGGCGGCGAGTTCGAGCTGCTGGAGCCGGAGACCCTTGACCAGTGCGTGGCCCGGGTGAAACGGCCCGACCTGGGCACCTTCGCGGTGTACACCTACGTCGGCGCCCCGTTCTTCGCGCAGGACGAGGCGAAGGCGGAGATCGGTGGCAAGACCTTCCTCAGCGACTCCAAGGACAACACCAGCTGCAGCTGGCACTACCTGACCAGCAAGCAGTCCGCGATCACACTGCGGATCACCTACAGCGGCGGCGTGGACAGCAAGCAGCCACCCAAGCCGGCCTGCGAGTTCGGCAAGGACTACCTGGCCACCCTCGCCCCGATCTGGTCGAACCCGCCGCTGCGCAGCGAGGGCGCCACCGAACCGGCGATCGCGCTGGCAGGCAAGGACCCGTGCGCGACATATGAGGAGCTAGCCAAGCTGCTCCCGCAGGGCGGCGAGAAGCCACAGCTGATGGTGCCCAGCCCGTACGCCTGCGTGGTCCGGCTGCCGGTGCGGTCCAAGACGGGCAGCTCCGGTTTCGACGTCCGGTTCCTCTTCGCCGACGACCCGGTCGCCGCGGCCCAGCGCACTCCCGGCCAGTACAAGCCGGTGCAGATCGAGGGCAAGCCAGGGACCGTGCAGCAGCGCAAGGGCGAGTGCACGATCAACGTGCAGGCCGAGGAGACCTCGATCCCCGGCCTCAACGAGGAGGTCCCGGTGATCCGGCTGACCGCCCCCGACTGCCAGCAGGCCGAGACCGCGGCCAAGATCGTCACCAAGGCGGCCCTGTCATGAAGAAGCTCCTGCCCCTGCTGGCCGCGCTGCTCGTGCTGACCGCCTGCACCCAGTCCATCCCCGGCACGCCGACCGCGGCCGGCCAGAACGCCGCCGACTCCGGCGTGACCCCGCCCTCCGGTGAGAAGGTCAAGCGCCAGCCCATCCGCCTGGGCCTGCAGAACCCGCCCAAGGACTGGCAGGCCGCCGGCGCCCCGTTCGATCCGTGCACGGTGCTGGGCTGGCCGGACATCCCCGAGGCGCAACGGGATCCGAAGAACCGCCCGCCGAAACTGATGGCGCTGAAGAAGGACGACGCCATCGAGACGGGCTGCATGTTCTACAACGACGAGATGGTCAGCATCGTCATCCCCAGCTCCGGCCAGCCGGTCCCGTCAGCCGCGCCGGTCACCAAGAGCCCATACTTCCGGGTCAGCGTGGTCTGGGGCTCGACCATCGACCCATCCCGCTTCGGCGGCGAGAAGCTCACTCTCGGCGGCAAACCCGCCGCGGTCGTCCCCGACAAGATCGGCTCCCTCAACGACCCGATCTGCCTGGTCGCGATGAAGTTCGCCAAGGGCGGCGGCGGCGTCGACGTCCGCAACGGCCGCTTCCCCGGCCTCGACCCCTGCCCCCTCGCCAAGGCCCTAGCCGAAAAACTAGCCACCAAGGTCCCCTAACCCCAATGCCGCGTAGTTAGGGTTTGGGGTCTGTTGTCAAGCCTGCTGCTGTCAGCACGATCACGGTGATCTCTGCTCGATGGTTGGTGCGGTCGATGTCGCCTTTCGCGCGGTGTTTGG